>JALZCO010000301.1 GCA_030863015.1 Actinomycetota bacterium | reverse complement strand
TGACAGCCCCGGGTCTCAGTGCGCGCGGTCGCCGCGGCCAGCAGCGCAGCCGCAACCAGCGTGAGTTCAGCGTCTTCGGCGTCACGGCCAGTCAGCACCGGCCGCGAAGTGGTGGCGCCGGCAACGTCCGAGGCAGCAGCCAGTCCGGCGGCGTCGCGCCCGATGCCGGCGTGCGCGCTCATCGCTCGCTGCACCGCATCCCGATCGGCCACCGGGCGCAGCTCGCATGGCGGCAGCGGTGGGCCGGGTCGCGGGGACATCGCAAGGTCGGCGGCCACCGCCTCGACGGCTCTGGAGCCCATCACCAACCCCTCCAGCAGGCTGTTGGAAGCCAGCCGGTTCGCGCCGTGCAGACCGGTTCGAGCCACTTCCCCGGCGGCATAGAGTCCGGGCACCGTGGTCCGGCCGCGGGTGTCGGTGGCTACGCCACCGCAGTGGTAGTGCGCGGCCGGCACCACCGGAATCGGGATGTGGCCGGGATCCACGCCGATCGCTGTACATGCCGCGTGCACCGTCGGAAAGCGGCGACGAAACTCCGCGCCGCCGAGGTGTGTGGCGTCCAGCAACACGTGATCGGTACCCGTCGTGGCCATCCGGCTGGTGATCGTCGCGGCCACCACGTCCCTTGGCGCAAGGGCGCCCAGGGGGTGCACACCGCTCATCACCGGGGCGCCAGTGGCGTCCACCAACACCGCGCCCGCCCCGCGGATCGCCTCGGTGACCAGTGGCTGGCGGCCCCGCGTGCCCGCGCCGAGATACAGCGCCGTCGGGTGGAACTGTACGAACTCTAGATCGGCGGCCAGCGCCCCGGCCCGCAACGCCAGCGCCAACCCGTCACCGGTGGCGACGTCGGGGTTGGTGCTGACGGCATAGACCTGCCCGATCCCTCCAGTGGCCAGCAGCACGGCCCGGACGTGCAGCACTCCGGCACCGTCGCCGCGGCCGTTACCGCCTCGCAGCGCCAGGCCGGCCACCCGACCGGTCTCGTCACGCAGTACCTCGGTGACCGACTGATTTTCCAACAGTGGCAACTGCCCGCGACTGGTGGCGCGGGACAGAGCTCGCTCGATCTCCGCGCCAGTGGCGTCGCCGCCCGCATGGATCACCCGGAAAGCCCGATGCCCACCTTCGCGGGTGCGCGCCAGATCGTTGAACGCGCCAGGGCCGTCGCTGTCGAAGACGGCGCCGCGGGCGCGCAGCGCGCTGACCGCGGCTGGACCAGCGGCCAGGATCATCCGGGCGGCAAGCTCGTCACACAGCCCAGCACCGGCAGCCAGTGTGTCGGCCACATGCGCGTCCACGCTGTCGTCGGTGCCCGGCAGCACCACCGCCACGCCGCCCTGCGCCCACCGAGTGTTGCCGTCCTCGACCGCCGCCTTGGTCACGGCGACCACCCGCAGACCAAGCTCGGCGGCGCGTAATGCAGCGGTCAACCCGGCGACGCCGGTACCGATGATGGCCAGGTCTGCGGTGGCCTCCCAGGCGGTCATAATGCCGCCTTCGCGGGACCAAATGCGTCGGCGGTGATAAATGCCGCCTCCGCGGGACCAAGTGCGTCGGCGGTCACTCGCTGCCGCCCGGCCGGCCGATAGCGATCATGCGCTGTACCGCGCCGCGGGCTCGCTCGGCGATCTCCACGGGAACGCGCACTTCGTCGGTGCCCTCGCGCAGGGAGCGCAGCAGAGCTGCCGGAGTGATCATCTTCATGTACCGGCAGGAGGCCCGGTCGTTCACCGCGCGGAAATCGACCTCGGGCGCGGCGCGCCGCAACTGATGCAACATGCCGACCTCGGTGGCGACCAACACCTCGCGCGAACCGGTCGCACGGGCGGCATCAAGCATCCCGCCGGTGGACAGGATCCGGACCCGCTCGGCGGGTACCGCGCCCTCGCCGGCCAGGTACAGGGCACTGGTCGCGCAGCCACACTCCGGATGGATGTAAAGCTCGGCGTCAGGCGCGGCGGCGGCCTTCGCGGCCAGCTCGGAGCCATTGATCCCGGCGTGCACGTGACACTCCCCGGCCCAGATATGCAGGTTCGCGCGGCCGGTCATGCGTTGGACGTGTGCGCCGAGGAACTGATCGGGCAAAAACAGCACTGGTCGGTCAGCCGGGATGGACTCAACCACCTCGACAGCGTTCGACGAGGTGCAGCAGATGTCGGTCTCGGCTTTCACGTCAGCGGTGGTGTTCACATAGGACACCACCGCCGCACCGGGATGCTCGCTTCGCCAGGCGCGCAGCTGCTCGACGTCGATGGAGTCGGCCAGTGAGCAACCCGCCCGCGCATCGGGGATGAGGACCGTCTTGTCCGGTGCGAGGATCTTCGCCGTCTCGGCCATGAAGTGCACACCGCAGAACACGATGGTGCTCGCTGCCGAGTCCGCCGCAAGGCGAGACAGCGCCAGCGAATCCCCGACATGGTCGGCCACGTCCTGGATCTCGGGTACCTGGTAGTTGTGCGCAAGCACCACCGCATCGCGCTGACGGGCGAGCTTGTGCACCTGCTTCGCCCAGGCCGTTCCATCGGTCACCGGCCCCGGGCGATCGGCGTGGGTGCGCTCCGGTACGGCGCCCGGTACAGCGGTAGCGGCCATGTCGCCTCCTCTTCGCTAGCACCCGCGCTGCCCCGGCCCAGGTTTTCGACTTATAATCGAAAACATGAATGATAACAGCGCTGGGCTCGCGGTGCACGAAGTTCTCGCGGCGCTGCTGCAGGTTCGCGGCGGTCAGCTGCAGGTACTGCTGTGGCAACGCGGCATCGAACCTGACCTCGGACGGTGGGCGCTGCCGGGCGGCCGGCTCGGCGACACCGAAGACGTGCAGGCCTCGGTGCTGCGTCAGCTCGCCGAGAAGGTCGACGTTCGTGAAGTGGCGCATGTGGAGCAGTTGGAAGTTTTCAGCGCACCGGACCGAATGCCGCAACGGCGTACCGTGGCCACCGCGTTTCTTGGCCTGGTACCCTGCCCAGCCGATCCCGCATTACCGCCCGATACGGCATGGCATCCAGTAGTAGATGCCCTGCGGGGATCGCCCAACACCGCTTTCGACCACGGCCCGATCGTGCACCGTGCCCGGGATCGGCTGCGGGCCAAGCTGTCTTACACCAATCTTGGGTTTGCGCTGGCACCACCTGAGTTCACCGTGTCCCGGCTGCGCGAGATCTACTCCGCTGCGCTGGGTCATCGGGTGTCGGCGACCAACCTGCAGCGAGTACTGGCCCGCCGCGGGGCCCTGGTCTCGACCGGTGACACCGCCGCACCCGGGCCATCCGGCGGCCGGCCCGCGGCGCTGTACCGCTTCACCGACTGCGGCATGCGGGTCACCGACCCATTTGCGGTGCTGCGACCGCCACCAAGTGAACAGATCCGTCCAGCGGATTCGCAGCCAGCATCGTAACGTTAGCGCGTGGCCGAGACCGTCCCGCTGTTCCCGCTGGGCACTGTCCTACTACCCGGCGCATCGCTGCCGCTGCACATTTTCGAGCCGCGGTATCGCCAGTTGACCGTCGACCTGGTGACCGGAGCGGTACCCGGCCGCCGCTTCGGGGTGATCGCCGTCAAGCAGGGTCTCGACACTGGGGAGGAGACGACGCACGACATCGGATGCACTGCCGTGCTGAGAGAGGCCCGCCGGCTGCCCGATGGCCGTTTCGACATCGTCACCCGGGGCGAAAAGCGGTTCCGGCTGCTCGACATCGAGCAGACGTCGGCACCTTACCTGGTCGGCAGTGTCGAGTGGGTGCCTGATGAGGACCCACCAGACAACGACTTGATGCTGCTGCCGATGCTGTCGCGCGCGGCTCGGGAAGCTCACCAACGGTACTGCTCCGCGGCGTGGCGGCACGGGGACTGGGACGAGCCCGCCGCGGATGTCGACGCCGCAGCGCTGCCGCACCTGCTGGCCGCGGACTGCCTGCTCACCCTGGAGGACCGGCAGTCCTTGCTCGAGCAATGTGACCCGGCCGATCGGCTTCGCCTGGTGCGCACGCTGCTGGTCCGGGAGGCGGCATTCTTGCGTGCATTACGCGCAGTGCCGGTCCCGCTGAACCAGTTCGCCGTGCAAACCAGCCACAACTGACATCGTGAGTGCGTAACAGTGTTATAGCACTCAATGGCACTCACGACCTAGGTCGTCGCTGCGGTGCCAGGCTGTCGCGACACAGTAGGCGATGGCGGCGCCGAAGGGCTGCGCAACAACCACCCAGCTTGATTCGAGCACCGGTGCCCGCAGGAACGCCACCCCGGTGGCTGCCATATCGGGATAGCGGGCATCGGCCAGCGACAGCCCGAGGTTCATCGCGAGCCACGCCGAGATCAGTGAACCGAGTACTGCGGCTACCAGCACCACCGGCCCACGCCGCTGGCGTAGCAGCCACAGCGCCGCGCCGGTAAGTACCCCGGCAGCCAGTCCCAACAGCACGAAGGTCGCCATGTCGTCGAAGCGGTGTTCGCTCTGCCCGACGAAGGGCAGCACGGCACCAGGCCCGACAGCCCGAGCGGAAAACACGACGAACTCCGGCGGCGCGAGCCGCGACCACAGCCAACCCACCGGCAGGCCCAATACCGCCACTGCACACAGCACGCCGAACGCGGGTAGCAGGTCGTCCCGGACGACCACACCGGGCCGAGACGGTGCCGATTCGGGAGCCTGTTGGACTGCCGCGCTCATCCTGACCCCGGGTGAGCGCCGTGCGCGCTGCACCGGGCTGACCAGCCCGCCGGAGTCACTTGCACCACCATCCGCCGCGCGCACTGCGGGCAGTACCGCGGTGGGTCCAGTTCGCGGCGGCGGGCGCAACCGAGGTGTTCTCCCTCACCGACCCTGCGTCCGCAGGCATCGCAGAAACTCACAATGTCTGGCCCAATGCCTTGATTGGCATGCGCAGCTCGGTGAGCATCTCCAGGTCCGCCTGTGCGGGCCGGCCAAGATTGGTCAAATAGTTGCCCACGATGATGGCGTTGATGCCACCGAGCATGCCCCGCTTGGCGCCCAGATCTCCCAGGGTGAGCTCACGGCCACCGGCGAAGCGCAGGACCGTATGGGGCAATGCGAGCCGGAACGCCGCGACGGTCCGCAGCGCGTCGGCGCCTTGTACCACGTCATATGTCTCATACGGGGTGCCAGGCTGCGGAATCAGGAAGTTCATCGGCACCTCATCGGGCGCCAGCGACGCGAGTTGCGCGGCGAACTCGGCGCGCTGCGCTACCGTCTCCCCCAGTCCGATGATGCCGCCGCAGCAGACCTCCATCCCCGCCTGGCGCACCATCTGCAGCGTCTGGAAGCGCTCCTGCCAGGTGTGCGTGGTCACCACGGTCGGGAAGTACGAGCGAGCGGTCTCCAGGTTGTGGTTGTAGCGGTGCACGCCGATCGCGGCCAGCTCGTCCACCTGTTCCTGGGTGAGCATGCCCAGCGAGCAGGCGATGTTGATGCTCGCGGTCTCCGGTTCGGCACGGATCGCCTGGATGCCGGCTTTCACCTGCGAAATCAGCCGCCGGTCCGGCCCGCGTACCGCGGCGACGATGCAGAACTCGGTGGCCCCGGTGGCTGCGGTCTGCTTGGCGGCCTCAACCAGACCGGGAATGTCCAGCCACACCGCCCGCACCGGTGAGTTGAACTGGCCAGACTGCGAGCAGAAGTGACAATCCTCCGGGCACCCACCGGTCTTGACGCTGACGATGCCCTCGGCCTCGACCTCAGGGCCACACCAGCGCATCCGCACCTGGTGGGCCAGCGCGAGCAGCTCCTCCAACTGGTCGTCGCCCAGCTCCAGGACGGCGAGCACCTGCTGTTCCGACAGTCCTTCGCCGCGCTCGAGCACCTGCTCGCGGGCAACAGCTAGCACGTCGGCCTGCGGGCAGGTCCCCTGCTCGACCGAGGCGGTCACGGCCACTCCTCTCGACAGCGGTGCCACCAGGCCAGTCTGCCGCACCACCCCGATGCCGGTGTGTCGTGCTCGCTTGCCCGCTGTGTCGTGCTGCCGTGCCCGCTGTGTCACGGCCCGAGCGTCATGCTCACGCCGCGCCGAACCCCCTTACCGCAGGGACAACCTACGATGCATGTGACATGACAACGCGGCACGACATCGCCTTGCTGCGGCTCGCAGCGCAGCGCATTGCCGGGACTGGCTTTGCCACGGCTACCGACGCCGTGGGGTGGCTCACGGCCGTCCAGGCACAGGATTATCCCGGAGCCGTTACCTCGATTGCGCTGCGAACCGAGTCGAAAACTCGTCAGGACATCGAGGCAGCGCTGAATGCGGGTGACGTCATCAGGTCGTGGCCGATGCGCGGCACCCTACATTTCGTCCTGGCCGAAGACCTGCTCTGGATGCTAGATCTCACGACAAATCGGTTACTCACTGGAGCGGCATCACGACGTGCAGCATTAGGCCTGGACAGGCCTACCATCGAGCGCGCGAGAGATATTGCCAGGGATGCCCTGGAGGGCGGGCGACAACTGCACCGAGATGCCCTGCTGGCACTCTGGAATGAAGCCGGACTCCTCACAGTGAAGCAGCGCAGCTACCACTTGATCTGGCATTTGGCGCAGACCGGAACACTGTGCTACGGGCCGGTACGAGACGGCGAGCAATGCATCGTGCTGGTCGACGAGTGGGTGGCCCACCCAAGACGCCCAGAGCGCGAGGAGGCACTCGGCGAGTGGGCGCTGCGCTACTTCCAAAGCCATGGACCTGGGACGATCAAAGATTTCGCGTGGTGGACGAAGCTCGCCGCGGCCGATGTCAAGACTGGACTCGCCATCGCAAAATCCCAACTTGAACGTATCGAGGTCGACGGCGTCGAGTACTTCATGCATCCTGAGACAACGGCACTGCTCGATTCGTGCCTCAGCCATGCGAAAGGGGTGTTTCTGCTCCCTGGCTTCGACGAATACATGCTCGGCTATCAGGATCGCGGCGCGGCGCTGCCCGCCGAGTTCGCCCAGCGCATCGTCCCCGGCAACAACGGCATGTTCCAGCCGATCGTCATCGCCGACGGCGAGGTAGTCGGCACCTGGAAGCGAACCGGTCGCGGCTCCAAGCAAACCGTTGCGGCCACACCGTTCACCTCGTTTTCGAGCACAGTCCAAGACACGATCCCGCTGCTGTACGACACCCTCCCGTAGAGATCTGCGAACCAATCGGGCAATGCGGTTCCGTGCGGCTCCGTTCGGGGCCGGCGGATCAGCGGGCGGGCGCGACCGCCTCGATGTTGGCGATCGTGAAGTCGCGTTGCGCGTTGCGGAGGTGACACCATGAGTCGAGCCATTTGCCGTAAAGCTGTTGCGGCCGGATTTCCCGGGTGCTGCGACTGCCGTTCTTGTCGCGGTAGACGATGCGCACGTCGTTGTGGTGTTCCACGGCGTCGGACAGCAACTCCAACTCGGCGGCGTCAAGGTGACCGTTGAGCTGGGCCAGTCTCTCGTAGCTCGCGGTGTCCCCGGCAGCCCACAAGATGTCCCCGTGCGGGTCGGCAGCCAACCGCCGGGCCAGCTCGGGGGCCGAGAGCGCAGAGCGCGGTTTCGTGCTGATCGGGTGATCGAGTGCCGGTGCCTCATGATCGTGGCGAGCTTCGACGATTACCGTGCCATGCGAATCCTCGGCCATCGGGGACAGCCCAGCCTCGCGCAGCCGCGCCAGGACCTCGTCGAGGTCATGTGGACTCGACAAGAC
>JALZCO010000270.1 GCA_030863015.1 Actinomycetota bacterium | reverse complement strand
CAGCTCGGTCGCCGGTATTGCGAACGTCGAGACTGACGCGGTTTCGGCCGGCATTGAGCTCGATAGGCGGACCGTCGCCGGGAAGAATCTCGCCGGGTTTAGGCATGGCGTGTCCTTTCCACGGACGATCTAATTGATTGGGTCATGTACCGAGACGAGCTTGGTGCCGTCGGGAAACGTTGCCTCGACCTGGACCAGATGCAGCATCTCGTTGACGCCGTCCATGCATTCGTTTTTGTTGACGACCTCTCGGCCCAGCTTCATCAGGTCGGCCACCGAGCGCCCGTCGCGAGCGCCCTCCAAGATCGCCTCACAGATCAGCGCGGTGGCTTCCTCATAGTTGAGCTTGGTTCCGCGGTTGCGACGACGACGAGCGAGATCGGCAATGACATAGATCAAAAGTTTGTCGATCTCACGAGGGACAAGCATCATCTCTTCAGCACCTCCACGGGTTGGTGGCGCGAGCCATCCGATCCGGACACATGGCGTCGTTGCCTGACCGATGACTATTTCGATGAGAATCGCTGGATTGATTGCTCGCCTAATGCAGCAACGGCGGTTATGGGCGATTGCAGACCACAACGCGCGGTGCCTATATGCCGGACCCTTAATAGTGTAATCTGTGGTTATGATCCGCTGAGAATAGTGAGGTGTCCATCAGTCGAACGGGTGAACGCCTTGGAGGGCGATTGTAAGCGGGCGCTGGCAGTGCGTGCGCAACTCGAATAAACGAACGTCGCGTGTCCGCCCGTGCACTCAAAGCTTCTTCCGCGCAACGTTATCTAGGTCAAGCCTATGCTGGATTGGACCACGGCCTCCTTCCCGCACCGGACGTGGTCGCCGTCACACTCGTTGTGAACGGTTGGTTGCCATGGCCTGGCACGACAGAGCGACGACCCGCTCTGGCCCAGGCAACGTGGCCAGTACGGGATGAACAAACTAGAAAAGACAACGCTGGCCGGGGGTCAGGGTGCCAAACTCATCGCCGGCAGCACGGTCGATGGAGGCAACATCGATGTCTTTCATATAGATCATTCAGTTCGACACTACGAAGATCGATGAGATCCGCCGGCTGGAAGAGGAGTGGTACACGAAGACGGCGGGCCGCCGCACACTCCGGCGTGAGACCGTCACCCGGGATCGCTCCAATCCCGATCGCTATGTGGTGATCGCGGAGTTTGACTCCTATGAAGAGGCGATGCGCAACTCCGAGCTTCCCGAGACCACCGAGATCGCCAGCGCCTACGAGACGCTGTGCACCGGACCGGTCACCTTTATCGATCTCGATGTCGTCGAGGTAGAACCACCTAACTGATGTGCTAGCCATCCGGCACACCTGGCCCGGTGCGCGACACCGGACGTGCTTGGGACAACGGCGAGATACGCCTGGACTACGGGTGGTGCAGCGCGTTGTGCAGCGCCGGATGGCGGCTTTGCGGTGGGCCGGACCGTCCCCGTGGTGTTCAGCTGGTGGCAGCGTTGATGACACAGTGGAGTTGCCAGGGTATCACACAGCTACTATAATCGAACTTATGTTCGATACCAAGCATCTTGGGGTGGCCGCCGCCACCGGTGATCGCGCCGCCTGACGACGTCATCGACTGCCTGGTCGAGGACCGGCCCGGTGCCGTGGAGCCGGTGCGCTGGTCGGAGTACCTCCCAGATAGCCTGCTGGTCGAGCTACTGGCTCAACCCGCCGAGACCGGATCCGGAGCATCGCGAGTTTGAGGCACTGGAGCGGGTGGGGGCCTGGGAGCGGGTGATTGCCTGAGCACAGGCCCGGCAGGCTCGGGAGATGACCTGGTTTGTCGACAGTGCGACGGTGCCCAACCGGGTACTGGGGGCTTGTGATTCCCAGGCCCATGAGTCGGCGGTGGCCGAGGTCGGTCTGATGCTCACCGCGTCGGCGCGTACCGCGGCGGTTCGAGTCGGTGAGGCCTGGTCGTTGTGTACCCGGTTGCCGGCCACCCTAGCGGCACTGGAAACCGGCCGGATCACGTTGGGCAAGGCCCGGGCCATTGACGCTGAAACATTGAACCTGTCTGACGCACATACCGTCGCGGTCGAACAGCAGGTGCTGACCAAGGCGCGGCAGCAGATCCCAGGCCAGTTGCGCGCTGCGACTCGGCGTGCGGTGCTGGCTACCGACCCCGCAGCCGCCCAGCGCCGGCCCAACGAGCCCGCCGTGAGCGTGGGGTGCAGATGTGGCCTGAGACTGAGGGGATGGCGACCTTGTGCGCCTATCAGCCCGCCGCCGATGCCGTCGGCGTGTTCGCCGTACTCGACGACTACGCCCGCCACGCCGGATTCGCCGGGGATGAGCGCAGCATGGACGCCCGCCGCGCTGACGCCTTAGTCGACCTGGTGCTGAGCTCGGTCGGTTCCCCCAGTCAGACCAGCGGCGATCACAGCACCCCACAGCCCAGCAGCTGGTCAGGTGCCGCTGGCGACGATGTCCCGGCCACGCACATCACCGGCTCGCGGGGTTGCCGCTGTCAGTGCGGGCGGTGTCGCCGCGGCGGTGGCGTGGACGTGCGGATCGCCATCCCCTACACCGCCCTACTGGGCGCCGACGACCAGCCCGGCGAACTCGTTGGCTACGGACCGATCCCGGCCGCGGTGGCCCGAGATCTCGCCGCCGGGGGCACCTGGCGGCGCGTCCTCACCGACCCAGCCTCAGGCCGCCCACTGGACTATGGCACCACCCGCTACCGGCCACCCGAGCATCTGGCCGGACTCGTGATCACGCGGGGCCAGACCTGCCAGTTCCCCGGCTGCCGGGTGCCCGCCCACCGCTGCGACCTCGACCACGGCGTCCCCTATGACCCAGACACCGGCACCGGGCCGACCAGCGACACCAACCTGGGCCCGAAATGCCGCCGACACCATCAGGTAAAACAGATCCCCGGCTGGCCGGTCACCCACCACCCCGACGGCTGCACCAGCTGGTCGACGCCCAGCGGACACCTGTATCACTCCCACCGTCACCACTGACCGACCCGAACCACTCCCGACACCTTCAACACCCGCACCGCACGAACCCCCGCCCTTCTGAGTGCTGGCGTACTTGCCTCCCGCGGAAATGGCCCACCCGGCCGGCTAATCCGTAGCACCTATCGGCGCTCTCGCACGGGTCATGTTGAGGTGCAGGTGATGGGCAGCTGACAGGATGTGGTCGTGAGCGATACCCAGGTCATCATTGTGCTGGCACTAGCCGCGTTCGTGTTCATCGTCTTCAGCTGTTTGGTCTTGTTCGTGGTGATCCGGCTGCGTCGCATCGTCAACTCACAACTCAAGACCCTCGATAACCTTCTGAGCGCGCGACGTGCTGATCAAGGCCCCGACACGCGCGGTGAGCCCTCGTAGTGACGAATCCATGTCGTGGGCAACGGTGAGCGACGGATGTCGCGGGGTTACGGTTGGCAACAGGGACCGGCGGAGGGTGAGACGTGGAAGCCAGACGTAAGCCAGAGGAGCTCTCGGAGCAGCAACGCCAGCGGCTTCACCAAGCCCACCAGCGCTTGCGCAATGCCTCGCACGCCCTTGAAGCATTGACCGTAGTTGAGCCGGTCCGCGGCCGATGGGTTGCGACCCCGGCGCCGGTGGAGGCCCTCGATGCGGCACAGAATGATCTCCATAACGCGTGGCGGGAACTCTGGCGGGCTCAGCAGGAGCTCCTGTGCTGGGAGCCTCCCACTGGTGCTCTCGGTGCACCGTCCGGGGGCCTGTAGTACAACGCACGCATCCGTTCACGTGTTGGACTGGTGTCGCTTCTGCTGCGCCGCGCGTCCTGAGCGGTTACCCTTCGCTCATGATCGAAGAGAGCAGTGAGCAATCCTCCCAGACGAATGAGCCGGCGAGCGAGGGTTCGCCTGACGACATGGCGGCAGCGCTGTCGGACATGAAAGCCTCGTCACCGTCGATGGGCGCAGCGATCGACGGCGCCGGGATCACGCCTAACAAGCTGGCGGACTCGCACCAGCGAGCCACGTCAGACGAGCATGACGCTGCACGGTCGACCGCCGAAGAGGGAAGCCAGGGTTAGACATCCCCCAGCCGCCTCGCCGCACCACGCGCGGCGAGGCGCTGGTCCTTGGGCCTCGCACCGATCGACTCAGCATTGCGCGTTCACTCTCTTGTGCAAAGCACAGCCTAAACTTACCCTCGTTCGGGTGAGCCTCTCCTTAGCTAGCATAAACGCCGCGTGACTTGTTACCTTCGGTTGCACGAGATCGCGGTGGCCGTGCATGTCGACGCAGATAGCACAGACTGGGACGCGTCTCTCCGTCTCTGGCGGGCAGCTGACGGGGTCGGCGGCCGCGACGTCGCGCTCGCCGCGATGCCCGTCACCGCAATCGACGTCGATGACCTGCCGACGGCCGAGCTGGCGCCTTTCGCCGGGCTGATCCTGGCTGGGCGCAGTGATCAGGGCCTGCTGGCAGCGATGCAGGACAAGCTACGCGGCTTCCTCGACAAGGGACGCGTGGTGGCGTTCAGCGGGCAGCTGACCCACGCCTGGTTGCCGGGCGCGGCGGCCTTCGAGGCCGGCTCAGCAGCCCGCGGCGAACCGAACCCACCTCAGCTGGGTGACCACCCGATCTTCTCCAGCGTGTCACCGCCGGACCTCGGTGCGAATTTTCTCTACTCCAACGGCTGGCACCGTCCCCCGGCCGGCGCAGACGTGATCGCGCAGCGCGCGGATGGCACGCCGGGGG
>JALZCO010000261.1 GCA_030863015.1 Actinomycetota bacterium | reverse complement strand
GCGTAGCGTAGCGCCGTGGTTGGCGTCCTCGGGGAGGTGCCGCGCCGGCTCGGTGCATTTCGTATCCGGACCACTCTCAGGATCCTCTTACCCGATGCTTACTTGGGGCACACGCTGATCCGCCATCATCAACGTGGGCGCTCAACACGAACCTCAAGATGAAACATTGACAGCCACTCCGGTGTTGCATTGTCTGACCGTGGGCTGTCACCGACCCGGAGGTGCAAGACACACCCGATGGCCACCAAGACCCGCTTCTGCGAGCCTGCTGCTCCGGGGCAAACGATCTCCCTCGGCCCCGCTGAGGACGATACGCACGCTACCGAGGGTTGGGCACCACCGTCCTGGGATCAGGTGGTTCGGGATCACGCCGACCGGGTCTACCGGTTGGCTTATCGCCTGTCCGGCAACCCGCACGACGCCGAAGACCTCACCCAGGAGACGTTCATCCGGGTCTTCCGCAGCCTGGGCTCCTACAAGCCGGGTACGTTCGAGGGCTGGCTGCACCGGATCACGACCAACCTGTTCCTGGACATGGTGCGGCGGCGTTCCCGGCTGCGGATGGAAGGCCTGCCCGAGGACACCGACCGGCTCGTCGGTGACGGCCTCAGCCCCGAGCAGGTCTACGCCGAGACCCACCTCGATCCGGATCTGCAGCAGGCGCTGGACGAGCTCCCTCCGGAGTTTCGAGCAGCCGTCGTACTCTGTGATGTCGAGGGTCTGTCCTACGAAGAGATCGGCGCTACGCTCGGGGTGAAGCTCGGGACCGTCCGCAGCCGGATCCATCGCGGTAGGCTGGCGTTGCGGACGGCGCTCGAACGGGGTCGTAGGCTCGCTGACGAGGAGGCTGGATGACCGACCTGCGCGGCCGATCTTTCTCTGGTCTGGTAGCCGGCCTTAACGCAGGACAACACCTCACCGTGGATGCGGTGGTGGCCTTTGTCGACGGAGAACTCGGTGCGGCTGCCCGGGACCGGGCTGCTCAACACCTCAGCGTTTGTCAGTCCTGCACCACGGAGGTGGGCGTGCAGCACCTGGCCCGCAGGCTGATGCGTTCGGCGCAGTGCCCGCAGGTCCCGGCTGAATTGCTCGCCGTGTTGCGCGACATTCCGCGCACTGCTGAATTGCCCGGAACTCCGGATGGGCTGGCGGTGGCTGACGATGGCACTGTTGTCGAGGTTGCCGACCCGGCCCCGACCGCACCACTGGGTAGCGGTGCCCCGCTGGGTGCAAACCAGCGTTGGGGTACCGGACCGTCGGTACTGGGACGTTGGATGGGTCGATAACAGCGCTACGCATACTTCACCGGGGTGCAGGCAGGCTTGGTGGTCGTGAGCGCGCCGAGTTAAAGCCCGGGAGACGATGAGCCCGCCGCAGGATTACCACCCTGACACACCCTTCGCCACCCAAGGGCGTTCGGGGCCGCCGCGGTTCGTGCCAAGGCCACTGCAGCATCCCGAGGTGGATCCAGCGGCGGCACGGGTATTCGGCCGGCCTCCTGGGATTGCCGGAGCCTTCGCTGTGCGGCCCGGTGACATGTCGGCTACCAGCGCGCCTGACGATTTACCAGATTTACCGGCCCCCGCTGGTCCGTCCCCCGATACGCTGGCGGCAGCGTTTGGTAGGCCGTCGGGATCCGTTGAACGGTTGCAGCGCCCACCCGGCCGCAACGGCGCGCACCCTGAGCAGGGGGCCGCTGGCGACGATGACTTCTGGCCGCAGGGCGCAGGACGCAGCCCGTGGCGTGACCCGTGGGCAGCGGCGGTACTGGGGCCCCCCGCAGTTGCCGAAAACCACCGGGATTCCGGCGACCCGCCGCAGCCGGGAGCCCGATTGAGCCTGCAGGAAGCGCTGTTCGGCCGTCAGTTGAGTCACCGCGCGCTTGCGGTGTTGGGCGCGATGGTGCTGCTGATCGGAGGAGTGGGCGGGTTCATGGGCCGGCTCACCGCAGACGGCAATCCGCTGACCGACCCGGACGCTACGCTGGCGCAGGTCGAGCCGGCGACCGACCGTCCGGCCGGCTCGGTGGCGGCGGTGGCCAGCCGGGTGTTGCCCGCGGTGGTGTCCCTGGAGTTTCGGGTGGGTGACCAGGGAGGTTTCGGTTCCGGCGTGGTGATCGACGGTCAGGGCTACCTGCTGACCAACAACCACGTCGTAGCCCCCGCCGCGACCACCGCGCAGGCAACCTTGGAAGCGGTGTTCAGCGATGGCAGTCGGGTACCGGCGCGGATCGTGGGTCGGGATCCGAAGACGGATCTCGCCGTGGCCAAAGTGGAGGTCGCCAACCCGACGGTGGCGCAGATGGGTAGATCTTCAACCTTGAAACCGGGGGACTCTGTCATCGCTATCGGCTCCCCGCTGGGCCTCGCCGGCACGGTGACCAGCGGCATCGTTAGCGCAGTGGATCGGCCGGTGCGGCTGGAGGGGGACGGTGGCGATGGTAACGCGGTGATCGATGCCATCCAGACCGACGCCGCGATCAACCCTGGTAACTCCGGCGGGGCACTGGTGAATACCGCAGGCGCGGTGGTGGGGATCAACACCGCCATCCGTACCTTGGGCGCCCGCGAGGGCGGGGGCTCTATCGGGCTCGGCTTCGCCATCCCCATCGACACGGCCCGGAAGATCGCTCAGGAATTGATCCGCACCGGGCATTACCAACATGCCGATCTAGGCGTCAACGCCGCTTCGGTGACCGACGGCAAGTCCGACGGAGCCCGAGTGCAAAATGTACAGCTGGGCAGTGCCGCCGCCGAAGGCGGCATCCTGGAAAACGATGTGATCGTCAAAGTCGGCGATCGTATCGTCGGCAGTGCAGATGGGCTTATTGTCGCGGTGCGGGAGCACGCTATTGGTGAACGGGTACCGATTTCATTGGTTCGTGACGGGCGGCCACTGCTGGTGAC
>JALZCO010000202.1 GCA_030863015.1 Actinomycetota bacterium | reverse complement strand
GGCACGCTCAGCTAATGCGGCGGCGTTGGACTGACCGGCCTGTGTGTGGATCGTAGCTAGGGCCATATCAGCGGCTACGCCTTCGCGGCGGGAGGTTCCCTCTGTCGACCATTTGCGCACCGAGTTAACCGCGAACCTTTGGGCGGTGTCTAGCCGTCCGAGTAGGAGGTACACGGATGCTGCTCCGTGTTCCATGTCGGCGTCATCGTAGATAGTGGTCGGTTGCCACTCTCGGGATGTCTTGAGTGATCGTTCCGCTTCGCTACTGTGACCCATGGCAGCGAACGCTCGCGCAGATTCGGCGTGTAGCCACGCTGTAGCCTCAGCTGCTTGTGGCGATTCTGGAGCTTCGCCGAGTTTGATCAGTCCGAGCTGACATGCTTTGAGGTCGTCGTTATAGGCCCCTGCGTCGCGCATATGAATGCCTGCGTGCCAAAAGGCGGAAGCCATTTGTACGTAGTCACCGGCGCTGGCAGCGAAATCCATCGCGGTGGCGAAGCATGCTCGGGCCTGATCATTGAGGCCTGAGTCGACGCAGCACCATCCGGCCAGGGTATGCAGGTCAGCCAGCGCAGATCCCAGTTCTGCTTTGATCGGATCACGTGCGGGTACCGACATCAGTGGCCGTGATCGGTTGGCAACCGCGGTGAGCACATCGGCGCCGCCTCCGTGGGTGCGGGCTACGGCACGCAGCCGCGCAGTCAGTTCTTTGAGCGCGGCGACGTCGGAGGCGCCGAGCCGGGACGGCAGCGGGGTCGGTGCGGTCGGCGGTGTGGGTAGCTGCAGTACTTCCCCGATCACTGGCGCACCGAACAGGGCGACGCTGGCGGCGGCCAGCAGGGCGCGGCGTCTCATATCCTCGTCGACGACCTCCTCCCCGACGGCAGGGCCCGCAGACTCGGCACTGTCATCGTAGGCGAGGCCCATCCAGGCGCGCGGTATGTCGAGGCCCTGGGCGATGCGGACGAGCACGTCGTAGGCCATGACCCGGCGGCCTTTGAGGACTTCGGATACCTCAGACTGGGATTGCCCGATCATCTGAGCGATCTGGCGTTGGTTGATGTCAGCCTGGGTGAGCAGCCGGTAGACGCTGGTGATGTCGCGTTCGGCGAGCGCCCGGCGGGCCGCCGTGGTGGTCAGCACGTGCCGGATTCGATCGCTGAGGATGTCTTGATTGCTCGGCGTTGGTCTGGTCGGGGGGTATGGATCCGGCATCGTTCTGCCTGTCCCTCCCGTAGTGGTCGCTGCGTGGTCGGCTTGTCGTGTCCGACTTGAGAGCCTAGCTGACGGTAAGCTGATTTCGTTTAAATAGGGTGAATCATAGTGAGCATCCGACTCTGCGTGCTCGTTGCGCTGAGGGTGCTGGCGGGCAGAAATGTGACGTTGTGACGGCTTCGGCGCTGGCTCGTCACAACGTCACAGGCGCAATTTCTCCTGGTGAGGGGTTGATGTGGTCGTCACAAGGGTTGTGACGTGTGACGAGCATTTTGGGCGTTTGTGACGGCAGGTGACGGGGTTGTGTGACGGCCGTGTTGCGCTGATCAGTCGTCGTCTGTATCGGATGGGTGCCCGTCGCGGATGGCCTGCGCAGCGGCGCGGATGTCGGCAGTGAGGTATCCGCGGATCTGCCGGATGGTGCCGTCCTCGCTGGTGATGCGTTCGCGGGTTGGTCGGCAGCCGAGGTCGGTCATTTGCCGGCTGAGGGTGGCCCGGTCGGTGTTCAGGGCGGTGAACAGTTCGGCAGAGGGGATGAACTCACGGCCGCCCTCGTCGAGATTGGTGCCTAGATACTCGACTACCGATGCCAGCGGTTCGGGCAGATCGCATATTGGCGGCCGCTCCGGGTCGGTGCTGAGCTGGGTTGTGCCGATGACGTCGGCCACCGTGGCGGGGTCGAGCGCGGGGGCGGATGCGGCGCCGATGGCGTGGCCGGTCAGGGTGCCGGCCGTTTCGCGGAGCGTCCGGCCGCGTTCGCAGAGGGCGGCCCAGTCGTCGTTGGGCATGTAGTCGGTGCGGACCATCATGGCCAGGACATCGGCGCCGGCTGTTGTGTCGCCGTCAGGGCGGAGGATGCCGACGCCCTTATGCGAGGGCAGTAGCCGGCTGCTGTCCCATCCGCGGGTGTTCATCTGTTCGCCGAGGATGATGTTGGAATCGCGCCAGTCCATTACGCGGAGCGCGAAGCGGGAGCCGAGCACGGCGCGCAAGGCGGAGGGGATAGTTTTAGTGTCGGGTCGTTGGGTGGCCAGGGCGAGGACGATTCCCGCGGCGGGCCCTTTTTTGGCCAACCAGGTGAGTAATTCGCCGATGTATTCTCCCGCGGGGATGGTTTTGCCTTGTACTTTGATCGGTGTGCGTTCTTCGAGTGGGATTTGGACTTCGTCGATGAAAATTCCGGTGATCGGCATGTTTAACGAGGGATCACGGGACATGGGGGGAGTGACTTTCGATTCGGGGCAGATCTCGTTATCGAGATCGCGCATGCGCCGGTAGCGGCCTTGGACTTCGGTGATGAGTTCGACTAGCCACGCGGCCAGTTCCAGGACATGGCTGGGTTCGTCACCGGAGAGAAACCGGTGCGCCACTTGACTGGCGGCGTCCCAGTCCTTCCCGGCCTTGAAATCGGCGATGTAGAGCCGGGTGTACGGGTCGAGGATCAGCCCGGTGGCGGCCAGCCGGGCGGCGAAGGTCTTGCCTTGCCGGGGGATCGCACCGACCAGTAGCGAAGTCCACACCAACGGGAGGCTGATGCGGCGGTCTCGCGCGTCGCGGCCGAAGGGTACCGGCCGCCAAGCGTCCCAACACGCTACGTCCAGCAATGGGGTGCGGAGCGGTGGCCTGGCGTAGGGATCGGCGTCGGCCACCCACATCGCGACTCGCCCAGCGTGCCCTCGGTTGCCGCGGACCCGCTCGACCAGCAACTGAACCTCGTCCACGGCCAGCGCCGACGCCAAGGCTTCCCGGTTCTTGATGACGTCGGTGGCCTTGCGAGTGGCCGGGAGATCAATGGTGATCGCCCATCCCTCGCCGAGGCGGCTGGCCCGCTCGACCAGCCGCAGCGTCTCGTCTTTGCCGATCAATTTTGCGTCGCGGAAGGCGTCGACCAGGATCTGCGGGTCCATGGTCCAGCTCAGCGCTCGGGGCCCGGCCAGCACGGCTCGCCGGCCGGGGCTGCCCTCCTTGCGCCGGCCGGTGATCGCCAGCACTGCCGCGCCGATCAGACCCGTGGCCCACAGCACGGTGTGGCCGTAGAGCATGTCGCCTATTGCCACGCCCGCGGTACCGGTGCCGGCGAGGGCTCCGGTGATCCGCCAGCGCAGCAGGGTCAGTTCGCGGATCTCGATGTACTTGTCCGCTAGCTTCTCTGACTGCTCGGCGGCCTCCCGGTAGTCGTGGACGGTCACCCACCGCCGCCATGCGCGAGCGGCCAGCACTGTGCCGCGACCGCTCGCGCTGACGAACTGCCACGGCGAACGCATCACCGTGACAACAATGTCCTTGGTGGCCTGGCTCGTAGTGGCGCGGTTCTTGAGCGCGGTCGGGACGCGGGGGCAGCGTTGCCACCACGATGCCGGTGGTCGTGAGGGCTGCTGCGGGCGGTCGCCCGGTCGGTCGTCGTCGATGAGCTCGCCGTCAAGTACCGCCGGGATCACCGCACCGTCATGTGGTGTGTTCATCGCCGGTCGCCTCGCCGGTAGGTGACGTCTAGTGAGGTCACCGCGAGAGCCCGAGTGGTGACGTAGGCGGTGATCAGTGCGGGCACTGCTAGCACTACCCAGAACAGGGTGCTGCCCGGGGCGTAGGTGATCGCCATCCACTGCACGCCGACGATCACCCCCGCCGTGCCCAGCACGTACCCAAGAAGCGATGCCACCCGGGAGGCCATGTGTGCGGCGTCGGCTGCTCGGCGTCCGCGCCGGGTGCCTGAGCGCCACACCATGACCAGCGCCAGCAGCACCCCCAGAACGGCAATCACCTGGGTCGGAGTCAGGTTGACCGTCATGGCATCGCACCTCCGTCCTGACCGGCCTGGCCATGGCGCTGACGGTGCTGTTGCCACACTCGATGCAGTGCGCGCCGGTCGTCCTCGGGCAGCGCACCCCATACACCTGTGGTGCTCGCACCGGCCGTGCGCAGATCCAGCTCCAGGCATTGATCGATGACTGGGCATCCCTCGCAGAGCCGCTCGGCGAGCGCTCGGTCGCTGGGGGCGCAGTCCTCCCAATCCGGCTCCACCTCGGGCCACAGACCCCATAAGCACAGCCCGCGGCGCACCACAACGGTGGTCAGCACCTCGGTCGGAACCTGCTGGAGTCGGTCGAGCCGCGCGGCCATCACCGCGTACTCCGGGGTGTCCTCTTGGTAGGTCATCACCGCACACCCCCGCTCAACCGCGCGATCTCGCGCGCTGTGCGCCGTTC
>JALZCO010000169.1 GCA_030863015.1 Actinomycetota bacterium | reverse complement strand
TCATTGATCATGCCAGTCGCACGCCACAGCGCCCGGGCGCCTGCCATGTTGCCTCCATGCGTGACCGTTCGCGACCGCAGAGGGGCATAACGCTGTCTCCAAGGAGTCGTCCACTAATCAGGACACCATCCGCGCACAAAGACGACCCTATGATCGCCTTTGCGAAACGGCAGGTGATGCGCCCGCGGTATCCCGGTGCCTAGATACCACAAACCAGTTATACCGAGCGTGGCGACGTGCTCATAGTCGATGCCGTCACCGGCCGGGCACGCTGAGCCGTCGAGGCGCTCGCCGCGCCAAGCGGATCGATCGGATCCTCGATGAGCGGTAGTGGCACACTGGCACCCTCCTGGGGCGAGGATGGGCATCGGGGCCGATCGGACGGAGATATGACACCAACGCAGCGACGACAAGACACCGGCTTGGGGTCCGCCTCGAGGCGGACCATCGCCATGACTGGGCACACGTTGGGACGCAGCCGGCGTGGCGCGGTAGTAGCGACGAGATCAACGGCCTGGGGTGCGGCCGTGGCCGTGATGCTGTTCGCCGCTGGCGTCACGGGATGTGCGGGCGCGCAGAGTCAGGGCGACAAGCAGCGTGAGGTCGCCACCGGGCCGTTCGCACCGTCAACGGCCAATCCGGACCCGTCCCGGCAGATCCCCGGCGTGCTGGTCAAGTCCTATCAGGACGTGGAGCACGTGAAGCCAACCGAGCGGGTGGCCTATGACCACAGCCCGCCCTTCGGCGGTTCACACGACGGGTTCTGGGCCGCATGCAACGGCGTGGTGTACCCGCGCGCGGTGCGCAACGAGAACATGGTCCATTCTCTGGAGCACGGAGCGGTGTGGATCGCGTACAACCCCGACCGGGTCACGGGGGACGCGGTGGAGGCGTTGGCCAGCCATGTACGAGGCCAGCCCTACACGATGCTCTCGCCCTACCCCGGGTTAACGACCGCGGTATCGCTGCAATCATGGGGTCACCAGCTCGCAGTGGACAGCGTCGAGGACCCACGGATCGACCAGTTCCTCCGCGCTTTGCGACAGAACCCCAATACCCATCCCGAGATTGGGGCCAGCTGTGATGAGTTGGGTCCCGGCCGGTTCGACCAGGACAACCCGCCGCCGTTTGACCCCAGCCCGCCGGGGCCAGACGCGGTTCCCGTGTAGCCGGGTTGGGTATACGCACTGGCTGAGGAGCCGAACATGAACCCAAGGGCCGCAAAAGACCCGACCCCTGGGTGAACGAGCTTCTCTACGTCACAGCGTCCGCGCCAGTCGATCCGCCAGCAGGCGTACGAAATGTGGCGGATCGCTCAGTTCGCCGCCCTCTGCCAGGAGCGCCATCCCATACAGCAGCTGCGCTGTCTCCGCCAGCCCCGGGTCGTCCTTGTGCTCGTCGTAGGATTTCCGCAGGCCACTCACTAAGGGGTGCGTGGGATTGAGTTCGAGGATGCGCTTAATGCGTGGCACATCCTGTCCCATGGCGCGATACATCTTCTCCAGGGTGGGCGTGACATCGTGTGCGTCTCCGACGACACAGGCCGGGGAGGTGGTCAGGCGCGATGACAGCCGTACCTCTTTCACGTCTTCCTGCAATGTGGTCGTCATCCAGGACAGCAGATCGGCAAAGTCTTTCTGCTGTTGGCTTCGTTCGGACTCGGCCGTTTTCTTCTCTTCCTCGGTGTCGAGGTCGACCTGCCCCTTGGCGATCGACTGGAGCCGCTTACCGTCGAATTCACGAACCGAGTCGACCCACATCTCGTCGACTGGATCGGTCAGCAAGAGCACCTCAAAGCCCTTGGCTCGGAAGGCTTCCATATGAGGCGAGCTCTCGATGACTGACCGCGACTCGCCCGTCATGTAGTAGATGTGCTCTTGTCCCTCTTTCATGCGATCCATGTATTGCCGCAAGGTGGTCAACTGCTCTGCGTCGTGAGTTGATGCGAACGATGCGATGTCGAGGATCGCATCGCGATTTTCGAAGTCGCTGATAAGCCCTTCCTTGACGACGCGGCCGAACTCCGCCCAGAAGGTGTTGTAGCGGTCGACGTTGCCGGCCATCATGTCCTTCACTGTCGACAGCACCTTCTTGACCAGGCGTCGGCGCATCATCTGGATCTGGCGATCCTGCTGGAGCGTCTCTCGTGAGACGTTAAGCGATAGGTCCTGTGCATCCACCACGCCTTTGATGAAGCGCAGGTACTCCGGCATGAGCGCTTCACAATCATCCATAATGAACACGCGTTTCACGTACAACTGGACGCCGCGCTTGCGATCCCGCATGAACAAGTCCAGCGGTGCGCGGGACGGGATGAACAGCAGTGCCTGGTATTCGAACGCCCCTTCCGCTTTCATGCTGATGATCTCAAGCGGATCGTTCCAGTCGTGGCTTACATGCTTGTAGAAATCCTTGTATTCGTGTTCTTCGACCTCGTTTTTGGAACGCGCCCACAGCGCCTGCATCGAGTTGATCGTCTCGATTTCCCGCGTGACCTTGCCATCCTTGTCCGTGCGCTCGACTTCCATCTTGATCGGCCATGCGATGAAGTCGGAGTATCGCTTGACGATTTCCTTGATCTTCCAGGCGTCCGTGTAGTCGAAGAGTTGGTCGTCTTTGTCCTCCGGTTTGAGGTGCACGGTGACCGAAGTACCTTGCGGCGCGTCATCGACTGACTCGATGGTGTAAGTTCCGGCACCGCTGGATTCCCAGCGGGTGGCGCGGCTTTCTCCCGCGCGCCGCGTCAGCAGCATCACCTTGTCGGCCACCATGAAGCTGGAGTAAAAGCCAACTCCGAACTGCCCGATGAGCTCCCGCGGGACCGCCGCGTCCTTCGACTCTTTCATCTTGTCCAGGAACTCGACCGTACCGGATTTCGCGATGGTGCCGATCAGAAGCACCACATCGTCGCGTGACATGCCGATGCCGTTGTCCCGCACAGTGAGCGTGCGCTGCTCTTTGTCGACCTCGATATCGATGTGCAGATCGGAAGTATCTACCTGCAGATCCTTGTCACGGAACGCTTCCAAACGCAATTTGTCCAACGCGTCGGAGGCGTTGGAGATGAGCTCTCGCAGGAAGGTGTCCTTGTTCGAGTAGATCGAATGAACCATCAAGTGCAAGAGCTGGCGCGCCTCGGCCTCGAACTCGAGCGTTTCGACCTGCGTGTTCACCGGATTCCTTTCTGGAAGAGGGCTATGGACTCTGGAAGAGGGCTATGGACGAATGGTACGTGTGCTGCCGCGCTACGCTCAACGCGACATCATGCGTCGTCAACGGCCTCCAGCCCAAGCAGCGGTGACGCACGCATAGCGCATACAGCAGCCGTGAGACCGGCCTGGAAGAACTGGGCCGTTGCCAGCCGTAGACGACGGCGCTACCGCCGCCTCATCCCTCGCTGAACTGGGCCGCCGGTTTCCGTAGACCCCGGTTGGTGTGGCCGCTTCGTCCCTTGCGCTGGCGCACCTTGACTGCCACAGCACGGCCGCGCCGCGGAACGGACGACCGAGCGGCGGCGAGGGTAGCCAGGCGACGCCGTGCTTACCGCCTTGCCCGCTGCACGCTCGTTAGCCGTCTCTTCCTCGTATCACGGCAACTAGGTCCTCGACCTCACTTCGATCTTGCCTTGGTGAACCCGCGCTTCGTAGCAGGGCTGCGGGGCAACTGCCGGTCCCCGGACAACTGATCCGTCTTGGATGCGGAACCGGCTGGAGTGCCACGGGCAGACTATTTCCTCGCCTTCGATCTTGCCCTCGTGGAGCGGGCCGCCACGATGACTGCAACGGTTAGCCAGCGCATAAACTGCGCTCGTGGCGCGGTAGAGCAGGACGTCATTGCCCGCGACGGTGACCTGCTGCGGATTTCCATCGGCTAGTTCGGAGGCGTCCAGGACAGCAGTCCAGTCTCCAATGGGCTCTTCGAAAACGGTGTGGTCGACGCCCAGGCCCTTGCGGTAGGACAGGTGTCCGCCGAGGAATCCTGAGGCAGCGAGCGCGCCCATGCCGAGCACGGATAGAGCAATGCCTCGGGCTCGCTTGCGCCGGAGCCGCGCGGCCCACGAGGCGGTGAACAGGCCCAGCGCCACGACGTTGCCGATGGCATGGGCGGCACCGACCGCAAGGATGGAGTCTTCGACCTCATCCGACAAATCGGACACGCCCGAGACCGCTGTGGGTAGGGCCGTGACCACGCCCACCGCCACCAGCGTGTCGGCCCCTCGCCGGGAGGCGGCACCGGCGCCACCGAAGATTCCCGTGAGATCCAGCACCAACGCACTGGTCCACGCACCAATGGGGACGTCGGTGAGCATGGGATGTACCGGATGGCCCAGCCAGGTCCCGCTCAGCAGATCTTTCACCGGACCGGTCCCGACCAGCTTGGCCACCGGTCTACTGACCATCTTGCCGGCAAGGCTCAAAGGGCGAGAACGTTCCAGCGCCCAGGTCAACGATTCGAGTTGACGATTGAATCGAGCGGGCAACGGCCGCTGTCCAGAGTCACTCACCATGCCGTATTCAACCACGCAACGTAGCGCTCTGCATGGTGTACCCATGCCGATACAGCAGATTTCGATAGAAGCGGGTCTAGCATGCCGCGTTGCCTGGATCGACGCCGCGTTCGGCGCCGCCACCAAACCGGAAAGCAGCCGAGTCCTGCTGCTCTTGCAGCGAAACCAGTCGGGGCGAGCCCGGCTACGCCCGCATCCGGGACCGGATCGCGTAGCGCACCACCGACTTCGGTCGCCCGGTCCTGCTCATGCACGGTGACGAACAGGTCTTCGAACAGCGGCCTTCCTACGCCGGCGTACCGACCCGCCCGGACTCCGCGCGGGCTTCATGTTCAGCCGGCCACTCGACAGGGAAGGCGCTGGCATGGACATTCCCCGTGACACCCCGCACGACTTTCCCCGCACCGCGATCGTGACCGCGTCAGACTCCGGTATCGGTAGGGCCACCGCGGTCGCCTTGGCAACGATGGGCTGCGACGTCGGTATCACCTGGTACACCGACGAGCACGGCGCCCTGGCGACCGCCAAGGAGGTCCGAGCTGCCGGCCGGCGCGCAGAAGTACGCCGGCTCGACTTAACGGATCTTCCGGATGCGGCGGACGTGATCGACGAGTTCGCCGACCTCCTGGGTGGCGTCGACGTGCTGGTAAACAACGCCGGCACGGGCACTGCCACGGCACTGCTCGACATCGACTACACCACCTGGCGGAAGGTGTTCGCTACCGATGTCGACGGCGCCTTCCTCAGTTTGCAGCGGGCCGCCCGGCGGATGATCGCCGCTGGCCGCGGCGGGCGGATCGTCAACATCACCAGCGTCCACGAGCACCAGCCCAGAGTCGGCGCAGCCCCGTATTGCGCGGCCAAGGCCGCTCTGGGGCTGCTGACCAAGACCGCCGCCTTGGAACTGTCCGAACACCGCATCACTGTCAACGCCGTCGCACCTGGCGAGATTGCCACGCCGATGACCGGGCAGGAAGACATCGACGTTCACGAACAGCACCGCCCCGGCGTGCCGCTCGGGCGCCCCGGCGACGCCCGGGAGATCGCCGCAGTAGTGGCCTTCCTATGCTCTGCGGCGGCGTCGTACGTCACGGGCGCATCCTGGCCGGTGGACGGCGGAATGCTCCAGATGGGCCCCATGGCCGGTTCGCATCTCCAGACAGAGGACTGGCGCCGGCCATAGGTACAAGCGGCTATCTTCTTCGCAGCCTGGCGAGTACTGCGCGAGCGACCGGGCAGGGTGGGAAGGCAGGTCGAGATGCTGCCCGGGCAGCGACGCCGCCTGCCATCCCCGCTGGCGGGCTTGCGCACCGACAGGGTGAGCACGGCGACTGGAGTGGGCAAGCACCGCGTCGGCGTCCGAGCAGCAGCTACAGCCGCATCGCGGGCGTGCCGCCACCCCTGTGCTTGTCGGGCGTAGGTCAAGCGCCGTCAGAGACCGGCCTGCCATGGGGGTGGATCACCTCACACTGGCTGCTTGAGGTCAGCAAGGTCCGCAACATCGACGTGCGGTTCCATGTCATGAGTCTCGCTTTGATGAACGAGGATCGTGCTCGCGCCGCTGTACACCGCGATGGGCTCACGAATCCACGACATGGACGTTACCGACCCGGAATCGTGGATGAGCAACGTGCTCGCTAACGGTTTTGACGAAATCATCGACTGGCGCTGGACGAGCTCAGCCTGGAACCGTCGCTCGCCGACGCCGACGACAGCGAGTTCGATGCCGAGCTGCGAGGCTATGGGCACGCCGGCTCGCACGCCGCACCACAGGACATCGGCACTCCCACGATTCATATCGAGGGCACAGTTATCTCCGGGCCGGTGTTGTCGCAGATTCCCCGTGGCGGGGAAGCAGCGCGAATCTTCGCTGCCGTGATCCTGCTTACGGCGATACCCGCACTTCTTCGAAATCAAACGGCTACGCACCTGGCTTCCCCAATTCTCCTGAGGAGTCGCGAGGTGGCCCGCCCCCGTAGGCCGGAGACGAGGTTGAGGGATTTAACAGCGACCGACCACAGGGCAGGATGAGAGTGATTCGCCGCCCAGCCGCCCAGCCGCTCGGAACAGCCGAGCAGGAAGAACTTCTCCGACGCTGGTATCGGCTGAACACCATCAGACTGGTGGCTTCCGGCGTCGCCTGGCTCACCGCCCAACGCGTCAGTTCGCACTCGCCACATGACCGGCGACGATGTCGTCGCAACCGTCGGCCACGGTAGGGTCTCGGAACGCCTGCTGACAGATACGGAGTCAGTGAGTCGGCCATCGACCCCGTCGAAGGAGACCATGATGGCTTCAGCCCAAGGACTGGAGATCTATCTCAATGATCACCTTGCCGGTGCTACCGGCGGCAGCGAGCTCGCGAGCAAGCTCAGCTCCGAATACGCGAGCACCCGGTTCGGCCCCTTCCTTGCAGAGCTGGCCCGCGACATCGAGCAGGACAAGGTGACGTTGAAAGAACTCATGGAGCGGCTCGGAATTCCGCAGAATGCGCTCAAGCAGGGAGCAAGCTGGCTCGCGGAGAAGGCCAGCAGGCTGAAGCTCAGTGAGACGATGACTGGTGATCAGGACCTGAAGCGCTTCCTCGAGTTCGAGACGCTGTCGTTGGGCATAGAAGGCAAGCTGTTGCTGTGGCGTGCGCTGATCAAGATCCGTGACTCACACGCCGAGCTTGCTGCCACTGATCTGGCCAGGCTTGCGGAGCGCGCCGAGAGCCAGCGCTCCAACCTTGAAGATCACCGGATTCAGGTCGCCAACGCAGCTTTGACCGGCTGACGCGGCATTCTGAGGCTGCGACCACTAGCATTCATAAGGCGTTCACTTGAAATTGCCATTCGACGGACCGACATAACTACTCTGCTGCTATGCGCGAAACCTTCCAGAATCAGCTCGGCCAGCTCGGTGATCACCTGGCCCAGATGTGCACGGTTGTGGCGTCGGCGATGGAGAAGGCTACGATCGCGCTGCTTGAAAGCGATCTCCAGCTCGCCAAGGACGTCATCTCCGATGACACCAGAATCGATGAACTGCGTGCGATCGCCGAAGACCGCTCCTACGCCGCCCTGGCGCTGCAGGCCCCGGTCGCGACCGACCTGCGGGTCGTCCTCACCGTGATCCACGCCGCCAGTGACCTGGAACGAATGGGCGATCTCGCACTGCACGTCGCCGAGGCCGCGCGCCGCCGGTACCCCAAGCACGTGCTGCCCGAGCAAATGCGCCCCTACTTCGCCGAGATGGGCCGAGTCGCAGTGGCGCTGGCACTCAAGGCGGGTGAGGTGATCCGCTCCCGGGACCTGGAGCAGGCCAGCGAGCTAGAGGCCGATGATGACGCGATGGATGATCTGCACCGGCACATGTTCACCGTGCTGATGGACCGCGACTGGCCCCATGGGGTAGCCGCGGCGGTGGACGTGACGTTGCTGGCCCGCTTCTACGAACGCTATGCCGACCACGCGGTGGCGGTGGCCCGCCGCGTGATCTATACGGTGACCGGCCGGATGCCCGGCCCGCTGATGGTCTGAGTTGGTTCAGTGCAGCCCTGTCA
>JALZCO010000114.1 GCA_030863015.1 Actinomycetota bacterium | reverse complement strand
ACTTTGTTCCTGCGTTCACATGCGGCTACCGTGGTAGCCGCATCGCTGGAAGCACGTCCGGGACGGTGCTGTCGACCCGTGGCTGGCCAACGCTGACACCACGCGCCGCCCGGTCCGGGCAGCGGCGACGTTGAGTAGACGACCCGAGAGGAATTGCACGGTGCACGAGCACGGCAGGTACGGCACGCCGGGCGGCCAGCTGCCCTCCAGGGCCGTACCCGAGGCCGCGGTCGCCCGCCTCGCCGTCTACTTGCGGGTGCTTACCTCGATGATCGAGCAGGGCGTGACCAAGATGTCCAGCGAGGAGCTCGCAGGTGCGGCTGGAGTGAACTCGGCCACGCTGCGCAAGGACCTGTCCCATGTGGGTTCTTCGGGCACTCGTGGGGTGGGCTATGACACGGCGCAGTTGGTAGAGCACATCGAGCGGCTGCTGGGGCTCACCCGGCACCACAGCGTCGCTGTGGTCGGCATCGGCAACCTCGGACACGCGCTGGCCAATTACGGAGGCTTCCCTGACCGCGGCTTCCCGGTCACGGCGTTGTTCGACGTGGACGAGGACCTGATCGGCATCTCGGTCGGCGGGCTTCCCGTCGACCACGTCGACAGCATCCCGGCAGTCTGCGTCGAGCGAGAAGTGACCATCGGGGTGATCTGCACGCCATCAGTCGCTGCCCAATCGGCGTGTGACCTGCTGGTGGCCGGCGGCGTCCGGTGCATCCTCAACTTCGCCCCGGTCGTGCTGCAGGTACCTGATGACGTCGAGGTACGCAGGGTGGACCTGGCAGTGGAGCTGCAGATCCTGTCATTCTATGAGGCCCGACGTTCCAGCGCCGACTCCAGCGGCGACGCGGCACTACAGGTGATCTCACCGGTCGAAGGGATCGCGGTGGGCCGATGAGCCTACTGGTCGTCGGACTGTCCCACCGCAGCGCGCCGGTTGCGGTGCTGGAGGCAGCTGCGGTGCCTGCTACGGACGCCGGCAAGGTCCTCTGCGAGCTACTCAAGTCTGAGCACATCGCTGAGGCGCTGCTGCTCTCGACCTGCAACCGGGTCGAAGTTTACGCGGTAGTGCAGACCTTCCACGGCGGGCTGGCCGATATCACCAACGTGCTGGCCCGCCAATCCGCAATGGCGCTGGACCAGCTGTCCGACCACCTCTACGTGCACTACGCGGCGGCCGGCGTCGAGCACCTGTTCTCGGTGGCTTCCGGGCTCGACTCGATGGTCGTCGGCGAGCCGCAGATCCTTGGTCAGCTACGTGCCGCGTACGCAGCTGCTGAGCAGGCCTGCACCATTGGACGCACCCTGCACGAGATCGTGCAGCAGGCGTTGCGGGTCGGCAAACGAGTACACACCGAGACCGCAATCGACGCTGCGGGGGCTTCGGTGGTCTCGGAAGCCCTCGCCGATGCGGCGAAGGCATTGGCCTGCGCTGATCGACCCGGCCTGGCGGGCAGGCAGGCGTTGGTGCTCGGCGCCGGTTCGATGGGTGGCCTCGCCGCAGCGCAGTTGCGCCGCGCCGGGGTGGCCGAGATCGTGCTGGCCAATCGGACCGAGGCCAGCGCGCAGCGGTTGGCGGCGCTGTGCGAGGCCGGCGGCACGTCCGCCCGAGCCGTTGGACTGGGTGGCGTGGCCGCGGCGCTGGCCACTGCAGATCTGGTGATCTGTTGCACCGGCGCGACCG
This sequence comes from Actinomycetota bacterium, assembly GCA_030863015.1. Taxonomy (GTDB): domain Bacteria; phylum Actinomycetota; class Actinomycetes; order Mycobacteriales; family Pseudonocardiaceae. Next base: position 4,095 of record JALZCO010000114.1, on the reverse strand, counting down.
GAGCGGTGCTCAGTGTCGACCAGGTCGCCGACGCCCGAGGCCAGTCACGGAAACCGCTGGTGGTGTGCGACCTCGGGCTGCCCCGAGACGTCGAGCCCGGCGTGGCCCAATTGCCCGGCGTGACCTTGCTGGACCTCAGCACGGTGGCGCAGCGGCTACAACGGAGCACTACCGCATCCAGTGCCATCAGCGCGGCACACTGCCTCGTCGCGCAGGAGGTGCGCAGTTACCTGGTGGCCCAGCGCACCGCGGAGGTGACTCCAACGGTCTCCGCGCTGCGCAAGCGGGCCGCTGAGGTGGTGGACGCGGAACTGCTGCGCTTGGACGGCCGGCTACCCGGGCTTGATCATGCAGTGCGTGACGAGCTGGTCCGTACCGTGCGCCGCGTGGTGGACAAGCTGTTGCACGCCCCCACGGTGCGGGTCAAGCAGCTCGCCGAGGCCGGTGGTGGCGAGGCCTATGCCGACGCCCTGCGAGAGTTGTTCGAGCTCGATCCGCAGGCCGCCGCTGCCATCGCCGCGACTGCCCGCCCCACGCCTGACGCCGATCCTGCCGGGACGTGGTGATGGCAGCGGTGAGATTGGGAACTCGTAGCAGTGCCCTAGCCCTAGCTCAGACTGAGTGGGTGGCGCAACGGTTTCACCTCGCCGGGGTGGACGTGTGCATCGTGCCGGTGCGCACCGCCGGGGATGCTTGCTCAGCGCAGGTCGCTGAGATCGGCTCCGGGTCTGTAGGGGTGTTCGTGTCGGCACTGCGGGAAGCCTTGGTCGCCGGCGAGGTCGACATTGCGGTGCACTCCTGCAAGGACCTGCCGACCGCGCCGGACCCACGGTTGGTGTTGGCGGCGGTGCCGGAGCGTGCGGATCCTCGTGATGCGCTGGTCGCTCGAGACGGGATGGTGCTAGGACAGTTGCCCCCCGGCGCAGTGCTCGGCACCGCTTCGCCCCGGCGCGGTGCCCAGCTGCGGGCACTGGGCTTGGGCCTTCAGGTGGAACCGATCCGCGGCAACGTCGAGTCGCGGATCCGCCGGGTCCTCGACGGGGAACTCGATGGTGTGGTCATCGCCGCCGCAGGGCTGGCCCGGCTCGGTCGGACCGAGGAAGCCACCGAGCTGCTCGACCCGCTGCAGATGCTGCCCGCGCCGGGGCAGGGAGCGCTGGCTTGCGAGTGCCGGGTCGGCGATCTGGATACCGAACACCTGCTGGGGGCCTTCCTCGACGATGCTGGGGTACGCGCCGCCGTCACCGCCGAGCGGGCGTTGCTGTCCGCGCTGGAGGCCGGCTGCAGTGCGCCGGTCGGAGCCCTCGCCGACGTCGTCGAGGACCTGGATGACGATGGGCGAGTTGTACTACGGCTGTCCCTGCGGGCAGTTGCAGCCACTGCGGACGATCACCTGCTCCGGTCGTCTGCCACTGGGCCTTATTCGCCCGGGGAGCTGACCGATGCCGAGAATCTCGGTCGCGAGGTCGCGGCCGAGTTGCTGGACCTGAGTGCTGGTGCGCTGGGCGCTGGGCGCTGGGCCGCACAATCCAGGTCTGTCAAGAACCGATGGGAAACGAGTAAGTAGATGAGCCGTGCCCGCAAAACCACCGGACGGATCGCCTTCGTCGGGGCTGGCCCCGGTGGCGCCGGAATGCTCACCGTTCGAGCGCAGCAACTGTTGACATCCACGGCGCTGCTGGTGACCGACCCCGACGTGCCTGCTGACATCCTGGCGCTCGTTGACCGGCGGGCCGAGGTACGCCCTGCGGTGGGAGAGCCTGGCGAGGTCGCCAAGGACCTGGTCACCGAGGCCAAAGGTGGCCACACCGTGGTGCGGTTGGTTTCCGGGGACCCGCTGACCGTCGATGCCGTGGTCGCCGAGGTGCTGGCCGTGGCCCGCACGTCGGTGCCCTTCGAGGTGGTGCCCGGCGTGCCTGCTGGCACCGCGGTACCGGCTTATGCCGGGGTACCACTGGGATCTGGACACACCGAAGCCGACGTCCGCTCCGATGTTGATTGGGCGTCCCTGGCGGCGGTGTCGGGGCCGCTGGTGTTGCATGCCACCGCATCACACCTCGGGCAGACCGCCGCTGCCCTTATCGAGCACGGGCTTACTCCGCAGACGCCGGTGTCGGCCACGACTGCCGGCACGAAGCCCATCCAACACACCGTGGAGACCACGCTGCAGTCGCTGAGCTCCGACGCTGGCGAGCTCACCGGCCCGCTGGTGATCACGGTCGGCTCGGTGGTCGGGCAGCGGGCGAAGCTGTCCTGGTGGGAATCCCGGGCGCTGTACGGCTGGAAGGTACTGGTGCCGCGCACCAAGGAACAGGCCGGCGTGATGAGCGAGCGGCTGGGGGTCCACGGCGCGGTACCGGTGGAGGTGCCGACGATCTCGGTGGAGCCGCCCCGGTCTCCGGCACAGATGGAGCGCGCGGTCAAGGGCCTGGTCGACGGTCGCTATCAGTGGGTCGTGTTCACCTCGACCAACGCGGTACGGGCGGTGTGGGACAAGTTCGGAGAGTTCGGGCTGGATGCCCGCGCATTCGCCGGTGTCAAGATCGCCTGCGTAGGGGAGTCCACTGCGGAGCGGGTGCGTTCGATGGGCATCGTCCCTGAGCTGTTGCCTTCGGGTGAGCAGTCCTCTGACGGGCTGCTGGCCGACTTCCCGCCTTTCGACGACATCCTCGACCCGGTGGATCGGGTGCTGCTGCCGCGTGCGGACATCGCCACTGAGACGCTGGCCGCTGGATTGCGAGAGCGCGGTTGGGAAATCGACGACGTGACGGCCTACCGCACGGTGCGCGCCGCCCCGCCGCCCGCCGAGACCCGTGAAATGATCAAGACCGGTGGTTTCGACGCGGTATGCTTCACGTCCTCCTCCACGGTGCGTAACCTGGTCGGTATCGCGGGCAAACCGCATGCTCGCACGATCGTTGCCTGCATCGGTCCGGCCACTGCGGAGACTGCGGTCGAGTTCGGTCTCCGGGTGGACGTACAGCCCGAGGTGGCCCAGGTCGACGCCCTGGTCGACGCCCTGGCCGAACACGCCGCCCAGCTGCGCGCCGAAGGCGCTCTTCCCCCGCCCCGCAAAGCCAAAAGCCGCAGACGCTAATCCGCATTCTGGGGACAGACTGCAGTAATCGCCGGAGGAACAGGATGTACCCGACGAGCAGGCCACGGCGGTTGCGGGCTACCGCGGCTATGCGGCGGTTGGTACAGGAGACCACGTTGCGCCCGCATCAATTGGTGCTGCCAGTGTTCGTCAAGCAGGGTGCCACTGAGCCGCTGCCGATCGCCACCATGCCAGGTGTCGTGCAGCACACTGCGGAGTCGCTGCGCAAGGCTGCCGCTGATGCAGCGGCAGCCGGGGTGGGCGGGATCATGTTGTTCGGCGTGCCCACTACCAGGGACGCCACCGGCTCTGGTGGCACCGACCCCGGCGGCGTGCTCAACGCGGCACTACACGACGTGCGTGCTGAAGTCGGCGACGACGTCGTGATCATGGCAGATACCTGCCTGGACGAGTTCACTGACCATGGGCATTGCGGCCTGCTTGATGCCACCGGTGGGGTGGACAACGACGCCACCCTGGCGGTGTATGCCGAGATGGCCGTCGCGCAGGTCCAAGCGGGGGCCCACATGGTCGGGCTCAGCGGCATGATGGACGGCCAAGTCGGAGTGGTCCGGGAGGCCCTGGACGCCGCCGGGCATCACGACGCGGGGATTCTGGCCTACAGCGCCAAGTACGCCTCGGCATTCTACGGGCCGTTCCGCGATGCGGTGGAATCACAGTTGACCGGCGACCGCATGACCTACCAGCAGGACCCGGCGAACGCCCGGGAGGCGCTGCGGGAAACGGCGTTGGATCTTGCCGAGGGTGCGGACATCGTGATGGCCAAGCCCGCAATGTCCTACCTGGACGTGCTGCAGGCCGTCGCCGAGGTCTCTGACGTCCCGGTCGCGGCCTACCAGGTGTCCGGCGAGTACTCCATGGTGGAAGCGGCGGTAGCGCAGGGTTGGCTGGACCGGCGGCGCGCCGTGATGGAGACGCTGATTTCGATCCGCCGGGCCGGTGCTGATCTGGTGCTGACCTACTGGGCGGTGCAGGCC
>JALZCO010000141.1 GCA_030863015.1 Actinomycetota bacterium | reverse complement strand
GAATCAGTGCCCGGTGAAGCGGCAGTGGCCGCGCCTGTTCGAGCACGTGCGCAACGGCTACCTCAAGCCGAGCGACATCGTCACCCACCGCATCCCCCTCGAGCACATCGCCGAGGGCTACTACATGTTCTCGGCGAAGCTAGATGGCTGCATCAAGCCGCTCGTCGTCCTGAACGGCGCCTGAGGAAGAGGGAAAGGGACAGGTGACATGGCCTACACGGCAGACAAGCCGGCTCTTGCGGAATCCAGCGGCGAACTTCGCGCTCGCATCCCCGGTTGGGGCGTCGACCTAGATCCGAAGGACCGCCCGTCGGTGCCGCGGGAGCGGTTCGACCCCAACCTGAGCGGCGCGCACTGGGACTTCCCCGAAAACCAGCCGGAGAAGTGGCCACGCGAGAGGTCGATCGAGCACAAGTTCCTCACCCCGGTCTTCGGCACGTCCTGCCCGCCGCAAGGCGTGTCCGGGATGATGCGCCAGTACGCCTACAGGAGGTTCAGCGAAGGACGTGCAGCGCATTGGTTGATCCTGATGGCGGCCGACCGGGTGGACTCGCTGGGAAGTCACCTCCAGTCGCTCCTGACCCTACGCCCGGACAACCCCATCACCGAGACCGGCGTACTCAGCGAGTTCACCCATCACGGGATCGCCTCACGGGTGGGCAAAAAGCGGGCCGACCTCGCCCACCAACCACTCGACGCGATCATCATCGCGGCTCCTTGGGTGGTCGCCGGTGGAGCGGTCTACTGGGCGCTCAAACGTCTGCGGAAGACCGCTGTGAGGGCTGGCCGCTACTGAACAACTCCAACCAACCTCCAGGGCCGGGCGAGGAGTCGATGACGCCGGATTGTGCTATCGAGAGGGACGATGGTGGCGGGGTTGTGGACTGGCGGGTGTTGGTTGAGTCCCTGGTGCGGACGGTGATCATTGAAGTGGCGGACGTCTTTGAATCTTCCATCGCGCTAAAGGGGCGTGCGAGCGGGACAGCCGTGGCTTCTCTGACATCGCATGCGCGACGGGCCTACTGCCGGGCTGAGCCAGCGGCGCTAGACCCGTGAAAGGGCTTTGGGAATGAACAGCGATGGTTAGCGACGTCAGAGCACCCTTGCGATCGACTTGCCGGGGGCGACCAGGTTGGCGACGGCCAGTGATGGGTCGCAGTTGGTGTCTGCGCATTACCGCGGTCGGCGAAATTGCCGGGGCTGTGAGGCGTGGCGCGCGCCTGGCCGAGGAGGCGGCTGCGGTCCGCGGTCGAGATGGTCAGGATGCGGACTGCTGCACCTCGATGTCATGGACGGCCACATCGCGCCCAACCTCGCCTTCGGGTCGCCCGTCGTCTCGGCCTTGAGATCAGCCACCGACATCCCGCTGGACTGCCACCTCATGATCGAGAACCCGGATCGCTGGGCCCGCGGATACGCCGAGGTCGGCGCCCGCAACGTCACGGTGCATATCGAGGCGGCACGCCACCCGGTCGCGCTGGCCGGTGACCTGCGCACAGCCGGGGCACTGGCCGGGCTGGCGATCAGCCCCGTACCCGCTGGAGCCCTACCTGACGCTGCTGCGGCACTACGACACGCTGCTCGTTATGAGCGTCGAGCCGGGATTCAACGCTCAGGCGTTATCCCTGAGGTGCTCAACAAGGTCCGCACCGCCCGCCGACTGATCGACAACGAACACCTGCGGCTGCTCATCGAGATCGACGGTGGAATCAACGCCGAGACGATCCAGGCCGCCGCCCAAGCCGGAGTGGACTGCTTCGTGGCCGGCTTGGCGGTCTATGGCACTGAGGACCCGGCCCACGCCGTGGCCAGCTTCGCCAGCAAGCGGCGTGCGCCTCAGCCCACTCCTAACCGATAGTCACGACCAACCCAGGTGCCGGATCACGTCGATGGGACATGGCCCGACGAGGACTAGCTGGTGCATTGGCCGAGTCAGCATTCACTGCGGCACGTTGCATCGGCACGGAACTGCTACCCGGCCTGCTCCGCTACCCCAACCGGTCACATCAGGGGCGGTATCGCCAGGCCAGGCGGTTCAGCGCGTGGAATGACCCACGCATAACAGCTCGGTCAGCCGCGCTGGTGTGGCTTGCGGCCGGTCGTGCGGTCAGGCCATGATCTGCTGCGGCCCCTCGCCGCCGGTGTGGACCTCGATCTTGCGAGGCTTCGCCTTCTCGGCGACAGGGATCCGCAGAGTCAGCACACCGGCGTCGTAGCTAGCCTCGATGCGGTCACTGTCGAGGGCCTCACCGAGAAACAGCTGGCGGGAGAACACACCTTGCGGGCGCTCGAGGACTTGCATCTCGACGTTGTCGCCGACGCTGGAGGTGCGCTCGGCCTTGACGGTGAGGACGTTGCGCTCCACGTTAAGGTTGATCGACTGCGGGTCGACGCCGGGCAGATCGAATTGCACGATGAAGGACTCACCTTCGCGGTAGGCGTCCATTGGCATGATGGCGGGCCGGGCGCTGGTGCCGCGGGCGCCGGAGAATTGCTGGGAGAGTCGGTTGAGTTCCCGGAATGGGTCGATACGCATCAGCATCTCAGGGGTTCCTCTCCTTATTGTGGTGCGGGATGTTTTCGTTTGTGCAACAGCTTTCCTGGCCAAACGGCCCTATACTGTACCGGCCACGGCCGCAGTGCCTACGCCGTCTAATGCTGGCCGCCTGAAAGCGTACTTTCGACTGGTTCTCATCGCGGCGGCCTCTGGTGCGGTGCTGCTCATTCCGCGCCGCCTAAATCGACGTGCTCGATGAAACCCATTCCTGCTGCACTGGCTGGATGCTCAGGGTGCAGTCCAGCCCAGTGATCGCCAGGACGCGGCGGGCCATGGGGGTGGGCCGGGTAAGCCCAAGCCGGCCACCGACCGCGCGCAGGGCCTGGTCGACGCGGAAGAACACGTTCAGCCCAGCGGCGCTGAGAAACTCTAACCTGGACAGGTCCAGGGTGACCTGGCGGTGGCCGTCACGGCGTAGCCGGTCCAGGAGCTGTTCCAGGCGGGGTGCAGTGTTCAGGTCGAGCTCACCGCGCAGCTGCACGTAGCTGCGGGCAGTGTCGGTGGACATTACAACATCGAAATACGCCAACTGGCCGACGTCCTGGCCGATCACTTGACACATCCGCACGTCCTCCCGGGTCCTGGGGGAGGTCCGGACTGCGGAACACAGTGCTGCTGGCCACCGCTGTCCGGGCATGGCTACCGGATGGCTGGTGGCTCAACCATGTCGGAAGTTACCCGCCAACGACCAACGTGGGGAGTCTCCGATCGAGGGAACCCTCAGGACGCTGGCTCAGCTTGGTTTCGGGTACGCGGCGGCTGATAGTTTCACGAGCTCGGCAACCACACGAGATTGATGTTTCGGCATTGGGAGATGGCCCGGAGGGCGGCAAAGGCCTGCTCGGGAATGCTGCGTTGGTGGGTCATCACGATGCCGATGGCCTCGACGATGACCGACCGCAACGCGATGCGGAGGTGATCAGACAGGGTCACTACATCGTAATGGCACAGCGTCCCAGTCACCGCGATCGCCGCCTGATCGGCCAGCAGCGCCGCCAGCTGCCGGTCAGTCACACGGGTCGGCAAGCTCGGCGAGCAGGTCTGGGAGATCCATCAGAGCGCCGTCACGCTCGCCACCCTGGCCGGCCATTGGACGTGCCTTCGTCAACGACACCGAGGCGCTGCTGCCTGATGTCGTCAACGCCCTGAGCATCGCCTGGACAAGGTGTTCACGATCTCTGACCCAACCTGAAAAACTCGCGCGCCATCCTTCCTCTCCCACGGAACTCGCTCCAACTGCCTGCACGCCCAGCTCTTCCGGTGGGTGAGCCGCTGGGACCAAAGCGCCCGACCAGCAGCGGAGCCGACGCCAACACTGGTCCCCAGCGGTGCTGCCAGATCCACGCCGATGCTGGCCGATGATCGCCAGGTCACCCCGCGCAGGGACTTGCAACATCCCGACTGCGCCACAGCGGCCAGCTCGGCCGGTCAGCTCCCGATCGTGTGCGGCACCCAGCGGCTCCACCCCCGGAACCACACCGCAGCTATCAGCTGGTTAGTTGCTTGGCCTCGCCCGCGCTGATCTCGATCTTGCGGGGCTTGGCCTGCTCAGCCACCGGGACGTGCAGCGTCAGCACGCCGGCGTCGTAGTGGGCCTCGATCCGGTCGGTGTCCAGCGCCTCGCCCAGGAACAGCTGTCGCGTGAACACCCCGTAAGGCCGCTCAGCCACCACCGTCTCGATGCCCTCACCGTTGGCGGCAGGCCGTCGCTCGGCCTTAACAGTCAGCACGTTGCGCTCCGCGTTCACGTCAATCGACGCCGGATCCACCCCAGGCAAATCGAAGTGAATCACGAACTCCTCGCCACTCCGGTAGGCCTCCATCGGCATCGTCGTCGGGCCCGCCCAGCTACCCTGCTGGCCGCCGAAGACCTGCTGGGCCAATCGGTCCAAAGCCCCAAACGGATCAGTACGCATCAGCATCGTCATTGCCTCCTTCGACCAGTTATGTGTCCACCGCATGCTGCCGTGGAACTACATCTTGCAACGCAAAGCACAGGTTTCTTGTTCCTGCAGAGGCAAGAAGTCTTGGTCTGCTCTTGTCTGCGTCAGCCCCCTCAAATGTGGCCCACCAGTCCCCTCACGGCGTGCTTGAGCAACGTGAGGTGGCGTTGGGGCCCAATCGGTAGCCCAGACCGACGCGGCAAGATTCCTTGGGCGCGTAACTGATCAACATCCAAGTGAACGGCCTGACCCCGCACCGCGATGCGCGCGGTGAACGCCGGCATGAGGCTCCGCAGACCCTTCACACCCGGTTTGGGGGCACGCACAGGGCTGTTCAGGCATGATGTATCGACTGGGTCGACACGGCCGTGAGAGTCGATGCCAATGTCCAGCGTCAGCACCGAATAACGGCTGTGATCAGGTAGTCAAAGACTCGAAGGTCGGCCTGGCTGCTGCGAAGCTGCTGAAGTCTCCGATGGATCACTCATGCACACACCCGTACCGCCGATTCCACAGTAGCCATTGGGATTCTTGGCATCACTCAAATACTGTTGGTGGTAGCTATGTCACTGTCGCAATAAAACTATGTGGCTGGTCAGGGGTACCG
>JALZCO010000136.1 GCA_030863015.1 Actinomycetota bacterium | reverse complement strand
CTCCTCGCCCAGACGCTGGCGAAGATCCTCAACGTCCCCTTCGCGATCGCCGACGCCACGGCGCTGACCGAGGCCGGGTACGTCGGTGAGGACGTCGAGAACATCCTCCTGAAGCTGATCCAGGCGGCCGATTATGACGTCAAGCGGGCTGAAACTGGGATCATCTACATTGATGAGGTCGACAAGATCGCCCGCAAGTCGGAGAATCCCTCGATCACCAGGGACGTCTCCGGCGAGGGCGTCCAGCAGGCGCTGCTGAAGATTCTGGAAGGCACCACCGCCAGCGTTCCACCGCAGGGTGGGCGCAAGCACCCGCACCAGGAGTTCATCCAGATCGATACAACGAACGTCTTGTTCATCGTCGCGGGCGCCTTCGCCGGTCTGGACAAGATCATCGAGGATCGGATCGGTAAGCGAGGATTGGGTTTCGGCGCCGAGTTGCGGTCCAAGGCCGAGATCGACGCTTCTGACGTGTTCGCCGATGTCATGCCGGAGGATTTGATCAAGTTCGGGTTGATTCCCGAATTCATCGGTCGGCTTCCGGTGGTAGCCAGTGTGACGAACCTGGACAAGTGTTCGCTGGTGCAGATTCTCACCGAGCCCCGCAATGCTCTCTCCAAGCAGTACAGCAAGCTCTTCGAGATGGATGGTGTGGAGCTGGAGTTCACCAGCACCGCGTTAGATGCGATTGCCGATCAGGCGATCCTTCGCGGCACCGGTGCACGGGGGCTGCGTGCCATCATGGAAGAAGTACTGCTGCCGGTGATGTACGACATCCCCAGCCGCGACGACGTAGCCAAGGTGGTCATCACCGAGCAGACCGTGCGGGAGAACGTGAACCCGACGATCGTGACTCGGCAGCCCACCCGCCGCGAACGCCGGGACAAGTCCGCCTGACCTCCAGTTAGAGGCTCTTCAAGTACCGCCAACCCCCGCGGGAACAGCTCTCAACGGCTACCAACCGCTTCCGATTTCTTCAAGACACCGCGTCTTTCGTGGACGATGATGGCGTGATGAATCCGTCCACTCTCGATCCGCACCACCTACGCCGGCTGCGAACGGTCTGCCTGGCGTTTCCCGAGGCGACCGAGAAGCAGGCCTGGGGCGACCCTTCGTGGCGGATCCGGGACCGCATCTTCGCCATGCAAAAGGGCAACTACGACGGCGGCGGCCCTCGCTGTGGTTGAAAGCGTCTGCTGGCGCGGCGGAGGTCCTCGTCTCGTCTGATCGAGACCGCTTCTTCGTACCTCCTTATGTTGGGCACAAGGGCTGGATCGGGGTGTATCTGGATGCCCCGGATCTCGACTGGGAAGAACTCGGCGACCTCATCACCGATAGCTACCGATTGATTGCACCGAAACGCCTAGTCGCCGATCTAGACAAGGGTTGAGGTGTCCGCCGCCGGTCAGAGGCTGACTTCTGCGACAAGTACGTCATCGGCGCTGGTGACGACATCGATCTTCGCGATGTGGCCGGCAGCTTGCACATCGCGCCGAGCCTCCTCGAACAGGCCGAGGAAGGAATGGGATCCCCGGACCGTCAAGCGCTCGACCTCTGCGCGCATCGAAAGCTTTGCGTCTGACTTACTCTTGCGCACGACACGCATGACGCTCGCCGCTGTCGAAAGAACGCGAGGATCAACGTCACCGCAGACGGGGTAAAGATCGCTGGCTGCGGGCCAAGGCGCGCGGTGCACCGTTCCGGGACGCCACCAAGACCAGACCTCCTCGGTGGTGAACGGCATGAACGGAGCGAACAAGCGAAGCAAGGTAAATAGTGCCAGAGCTAGCGCACCTCGCGCCGAATCTACCCCCTGTTCGCCGTACTCGCCATAGGCACGGACCTTGACCAGTTCCAGATAGTCGTCGCAGAAGGTCCAAAAGAATTTTTCGGTCCGCTCAAGTGCACGGGCGTAGTCGTAACCCTCGAAGGAGCGCGTGGCATCGTCGATAACCGTGGCGAGCTCGGCGAGCATTGCGCGATCCAACGTATCGGTGACAGCCGCCGTGTCATCAGCGACGCCGAGGCCGAGAACGAAGCGGCTCGCATTAAGTATCTTAACGGCTAGCCGGCGACCCACTTTCATCTGGGCTTCGTCGAAGGCGGTGTCGGTACCAGGGCGACCACTTGCCGCCCAGTATCGGACTGCGTCGGACCCATGGCGCTCAAGTAAGCCAATCGGGGTCACGACGTTTCCCTTGGATTTCGACATCTTCTTACGATCGGGATCTAGGATCCATCCAGAAATTGCGGTGTGCTGCCACGGTAGTGAGTTATTCTCAAAGTGAGACCGCACTACTGTGGAAAACAGCCAGGTCCGGATGATGTCATGGGCTTGCGGGCGCAAGTCCATCGGGAAGACCCGCTGGAACAAGTCGTCATCAATACTCCACCGGCCAGCGATGTGCGGAGTGAGAGATGACGTGCCCCACGTGTCCATGACGTCGGTGTCGGCGATAAATCCGTCAGTCTGGCCACGCTGATCCTCGTGGTATCCAGGTGGGGGCTCTGAGGTCGGGTCGACCGGCAGGTCGGAATCGTCGGGAACCAGTGGCTTGTGGTAGATCGCCTGCCCATGGCTGTCCAGGGGATACCACACCGGAATCGGCACGCCGAAGAAGCGCTGGCGGCTGACCAGCCAGTCACCGTTGAGCCCGTTGACCCAGTTGGCGTAGCGCGCGCGCATGTGCTCCGGGTGCCATGCCAGCTGGTTTCCGCGATCGAGCAATGCTGAGCGCAGATCGCTGTCCCGTCCTCCGTTACGGATATACCATTGCCTGCTGGAGACGATCTCGAGCGGCCGATCGCCTTTCTCGTAAAACTTCACCGCATGGACAATCGGCTCTGGTTCGCCCTGCAGGTGTCCGGAGTTCCGGAGCAGCGCAACGATCCGCTCGCGGGCGGTGTGCACTGTTGCGCCGGCGAGTTCGGCGTACGCGGCCCGACCGGCGCCGTCATCCAATCCCGGTGGTGGCTCAAGGAGCAGACGACCGTCGCGTCCGACGATCGTTCGGGTGTCAAGACTGAGCTCTCGCCACCACGTCACGTCATTGAGATCACCGAACGTGCACACCATAGCGATGCCAGAACCCTTATTGGGATCGGCGAGCCTATGCGGCACCACCGGAACCCTCACATTGAACAACGGGCTCAGCACAGTGTGGCCGAACAAACCGACGTACCGCTCGTCATCGGGATGCGCCACAAGCGCCACGCAGGCCGGAAGTAATTCGGGTCGTGTAGTGGCGATTAGTACATTGGTGCCGTCAGGACCACGGAAAACAATGTTATGGTAGGCAGCAGGCCGATCACGGTCCTCAAGTTCTGCTTGAGCGACAGCGGTCCGGAAGGTGACATCCCACAGCGTTGGCGCTTCAGCTTGGTAGGCCTCTCCGCGGGCAAGGTTACGCAGAAAGGCACGCTGTGAGATAGCCCGTGCGGTCTCGTCAACGGTCTGATACGTCATGGTCCAGTCGATTGAGAGCCCGAGGCGACGCCACACCTCCTCGAATGCCTGCTCATCGATGGCAGTAAGCCTTTCGCACAGTTTGATGAAGTTTTGACGTGAGCAGGCCACGACGTCTTTGCCAGGTTTGTCGGGCGGGGTAAAGCTCGGGTCATAGGGCAAAGATGGATCGCAGCGCACCCCGAAGTAATTCTGCACTCGCCGTTCCGTGGGCAGGCCATTGTCGTCCCAGCCCATGGGGTAGAA
>JALZCO010000115.1 GCA_030863015.1 Actinomycetota bacterium | reverse complement strand
GTCCCCCACTGAGAGGGGCGAGGGCCGTCGCTGCTTGCTCGTGGCGCCACACGGCCAACGGTGACTTACATGCCCGGTCCGTGGCCGTGCCCGTGACCGTGACCCTGGCCGGCTGCGGGCGCCTGCTCTGGCATATCCACTACCGCGCTCTCGGTGGTGAGCACCATCCGGGCGATCGAGGCGGCGTTGACGATAGCCGACCGGGTTACCTTCACCGGGTCGACGATTCCCGCGGCGATCAGATCGCAGTAGGTCTCAGCCTCGGCGTCGAAGCCGTGGCCCCAGTCCATCTCCCGCACCTTGGCGACCACCACGGAGCCCTCGAATCCCGCGTTGTTGGCGATCCAGGCCGTCGGGGCAGCACTGGCAGCCCACACGATGGCGACGCCGGTGGCCTCATCGCCGTGCAGGCCGAGGTCGCCGATCAACTGCGCGGTGTGCATCAGCGCAACCCCTCCACCGGGAATGATGCCCTCCTCAGCGGCCGCTCGCGTGGCAGCCACAGCATCTTCGATCCTGGACTTGCGCTCCTTGAGCTCGGTTTCAGTGGCCGCCCCAACCTTGATCACTGCTACTCCACCGACGAGCTTGGCAAGCCGCTCCTGGAGCTTCTCACGGTCCCAGTCCGAGTCGCTGTCGTCGATCTCGCGCCGAAGCTGCGCCGCGCGGGCGTCGACATCCGTCTGGTTGCCGGCGCCCTCGACGATGGTGGTGTCGTCCTTGGTCACCACGATCCGCCGGGCACCACCGAGGACCTCGAGCCCGACCTCGGACAGCGCGAGGCCGACCTCGGGGTCGATCACCTGGGCACCGGTGACGGCAGCGAGGTCGTCCATGAACGCCTTACGGCGGTCACCGAAGAAGGGCGTCTTGACCGCTACCACCGCCAGTGTCTTGCGGATCGCGTTGACCACCAGGGTGGACAGCACCTCACCCTCGACGTCCTCGGCCACGATGAGTAACGGCCGACCGGCCTGGCTGACCTTCTCCAGCAGCGGCAGCAGGTCCTGAATCGAGGAGATCTTGTCGCGGTGCAGCAGCACACTGGCGTCGGTCAGCACCGTCTCCATCCGCTCGGCGTCGGTGACGAAGTAGGGGGAGATGTAACCCTTGTCGAACGCGACGCCCTCCGTGATCTCCAATTCGGTAGCCATCGTGGAGGACTCCTCGACGGTGATGACGCCGTCCTCACCGACCCTGGTCATCGCCTCGCCCACCAACGCGCCGATCTTCGGGTCACGCGAGGACACCGTGGCGACCTGGGCGATCGCCTGCTCGCCCTGTACCGGCGTTGCCTTGGATTTCAACATCGCGGCGATGGCATCGGCTGCCGCGGCGATGCCGTGCCCCAGCGCGGTGGGGTTGGCACCGGCGGCCACATTTCGCAGTCCGAGACGAACCATGGCGTGCGCGAGCACGGTGGCGGTGGTGGTGCCATCACCAGCCACGTCGTTGGTCTTCGTCGCCACGCTCTTGGCAAGCTGGGCGCCGAGGTTCTCAAAGGGATCGGTCAGCTCGATCTCACGTGCGATCGTGACGCCGTCGTTGGTGACCGACGGGCCGCCGTACTTCCGGTCCAGCACCACGTGCCGGCCGCGAGGACCGAGAGTGATCATGACCGCGCTGGCGAGCTGGTCGATTCCGCGCTCCAGTGCGCGGCGTGCGGTCTCGTCGAACGTGATCTGCTTGGGCATTGCCTGCCTTCCTCACGAGCGAAGTCTGTTAGGTCGCCGCGTTGCCGCCGACCCGATGCATGACCGCCCCGCTGGCCCCTGGAGGGGGAGCGGGGCGGCCACGGTGACGACGGTCGAACCGTCAGTTGACAACGGCGAGCACGTCGCGGGCGGAGAGAATCAGATACTCCTCGCCGTTGTGCTTGATCTCGGTGCCGCCGTACTTGCTGTAAAGGACCACATCACCGACGCTCACATCCATCGGGATGCGAGCGCCCTTGTCATCGAAGCGACCCGGGCCCACGGCCAAGACCTTGCCCTCCTGGGGCTTCTCCTTGGCAGTGTCCGGGATAACGATGCCGGACGCGGTCGTCGTCTCAGCCTCACTGGCCTGAACGACGATCTTGTCCTCGAGCGGCTTGATGTTCACGCTCGCCACGGTATGACCTCCACTTTCTGGGGTCTTCGAAGAGCTGGCAGGGTTGTCTGATGCCGGCTGCAGCCACCCCGCCGTCGCGGGTGCCGAGGTGGCCCATGCCATATCTGGCACTCTGAGGACCAGAGTGCCAATTGGCAGACTACTGCGCCGAGTGCTAGCACTCAACTAGGGTGGCCGGAAGTCGGGGAACGCTGTGGATGCCTACCGGTCCGTGCTGGCGGCATTTCTAGCGGTCGGCGGCACCCGCCGCGTGGAACTAGCAGCTTTAGACGCAGCACTGAGGGCGTGCTTCGTGTCCTGGGCTCAGTACGAGCACGGGAGTTCACCGCCTACCGAGGCCGGCCGCACGTCGCTCAACCAACATGTCCCGGACGGGAGTGTCTCCTCGCCGAGGTGGCACCGAAGGTGGTTACCACCCGGCGGACCGGCGCGGAGTTGGTAGCGGTTAACAGCACCGTCACCCCCGGTTGGTGGTACTTGAAGAGCTACCAACCAGGGATGTGTTGATTGGAAGGCCCGGGTCGGCGGGAATGTCCAGCTGCGACGGAGGCGCTCCGGCGGCGAACAGGTGCGCGCCCAGCGCAGCCACCATGGCTCCGTTGTCGGTGCACAATCGTGGCCGGGGCACCCGGAGCCGCAGCCCGGCCGCGGTGAAGCGTTGCTGTGCCAGCGCACGCAACCGGGAGTTGGCGGCCACCCCACCGCCGATGACCAGGGTGTCGATGCCCCGATCGGTCGCGGCCCGGACCGCCTTGGCGGTGAGCACGTCCACCACAGCCTCCTGGAAAGCTGCCGCGACGTCGGCTACCGGCACCGTGATGCCACGGCGCTGCAGCCCCTCGACGTGCCGGGCAACCGCAGTCTTGAGCCCGGAGAACGAGAAGTCGTAGGGCGCGTCGCCGGGACCGGTCAGACCACGAGGGAACCGGACGCTACTGGCATCGCCGTTCCGAGCGGCTCGATCGATGAACGGTCCACCGGGGAAGCCCAGCCCCAGCAGCCGCGCGACCTTGTCGAAGGCCTCGCCGGCGGCGTCGTCGATGGTGGCACCCAGCGGTTGCAAGGGCTGCGTCAACGATGAGACCTGTAGCAGGCTGGAATGCCCGCCGGAGACCAGCAGGGCGAGCGCAGGAGGCAGCGGACCGTGCTCCAGGGTGTCCACCGCAACGTGCGCGCTGAGGTGGTTGACCCCGTACAGCGGGACGGCCCAGGCTGTCGCGTAAGCCTTGGCCGCGGCCACCCCGACCAACAACGCGCCGGCCAGCCCCGGACCGGCAGTGACCGCCACCGCGTCCAGATCGCTCGGCCGGACCCCGGCGACCTGCA
The DNA here is from genome assembly GCA_030863015.1 of Actinomycetota bacterium. Lineage (GTDB taxonomy): Bacteria > Actinomycetota > Actinomycetes > Mycobacteriales > Pseudonocardiaceae. The sequence goes on along the minus strand of JALZCO010000115.1, from coordinate 751 downwards.
GCGCCCGGCGCACCGTCGGCACCATCGCCTGCAAGTGGGCGCGGGACGCCACCTCGGGCACCACGCCGCCGAACCGGGCATGCTGATCCACGCTGGACGCGATCTCATCGGCGAGCAGGGTGAGTGTTCCGTCGCATGCCAACCGCACGACGCCGACCCCGGTCTCGTCGCAGGACGTCTCGATTCCCAAGACCAGCGCGGTCATGATGCCGCCTCCGCGGGAAGAAGCACGGTCACGATGCCTGCCTGCGCATGGTGAACGCATCGGCACCACTGGGCCGGTAGTAACCACGGCGGGTGCCGACCACGGTGAACCCCTCGCTGCGGTACAACTGGATCGCTGCCTCGTTGTCGGTGCGCACCTCAAGGAAGACCGTGGCTCCGGCAGCGTGGTCGAGCATCGCATGCAACAGCGCCCGGCCGATCCCCCGCCCCTGGTACGCCGGATCCACCGCGAGGGTGTGTATTTCAGCCTGGTCGCCCGCACGGAACAGGCCCGCATAGCCGATCAAGGACCGGCCTTCCCGCGCGGCGAGATAATGATGACGGCTAGCCAGCGCCTCCAGGAACGCCTCCGGGCCCCACGGCTCGTCGCCGTCGAACAATTGTCTCTCCAGCTCGGCGCAGCGCTGCGCATCGGCCGGCATCATCGGTCCGATCAGGACGTTCATACCCGCGTCACCCGCTTGACCGGGCCGGGTTCCAGCGCGTCGGGACGGCGCAGGTATAGCGGCGTCAGCGGAGGCGGCGG
>JALZCO010000050.1 GCA_030863015.1 Actinomycetota bacterium | reverse complement strand
TCCGCCATCATCGACGGATTGCCCACTCACCGGGTGATGGTTCGGCACGTGCTGCCCGGTGCACTGCCCACCATTGCCGCGGGAGCGGCGACGTCGGTCGGGGTGCTGTTGGGTGGCGCCGTAGTGGTCGAAACGATCTTCAACTATCCCGGGATCGGCTCGATCCTGGCTGGTGCGGTGGCTGACCGGGACGCGCCTCTGGTCGCCGCGGTGGTGGCGGCTGCCGGGGCGGCCATCGCAGTGGTGTTGCTGGCATCCGACCTGATCAGGGCCTGGGCGACCGGGGGCCGACCATGAGGGTGCTGCTCCGGCTGTCTCCCGCGTTGCTCGTCATCGTGGTGGCGATGGCCGGTCCGTGGCTGACCCCGTACCGGATCGATGAGTCGGCGTTCTCGCCGTATGCGCAACCTGGCGGGGGCGCACTTCTCGGGGCCGACCAGCTCGGTCGCGACGTGCTGAGCCGGCTGCTCGCCGGAGGCCGCGAGCTGCTGGTGACCTCCACGCTGATCGCGGTGATCGTCACCGCGCTGGCCGCGCTGCTGGGCGCCGTCGCTGCGCTGCGGCCTGCTGTCGGCAGGTTCATCGAGCGGACGGCCGACATGCTGATCATGCTGCCGGTAGTACTCGGGATGCTGCTGATCGTGCTGGCCTGGCCCGATGGTGGCCAGCTCGCGCTGATAGGCGCCGCTGTAGTGCTTGGTCTGCCTTATGCGGTCCGGGTGGTGGCCGCGGCGACCGCGCCGGTGGCCGCCTCCGGCTATGTGGAGGTGGCCGTCGCCCAGGGTGAGCGGCTGTGGCCACTGGTCTGGCGGGAGGTGCTACCCAACCTCAGGACGACCCTGCTGACCCTGCTCGGTCTCCGGTTCGTCGAGGCCGTCTACGTGGTAACCACCGCGGCCTTCCTGGAGATCGGCCCCCAACCTCCGGAGGCGAACTGGGCGCTGATGGTGCGGGAGAACGCGGCCGGGATCCTGCTCAACCCGTGGGCAGTGATCGCACCTAGCCTGGCGATCGGAGCGCTGGCGATCGGGGTCAACTTGGCGGCCGACGCCCTGGCACCCGCCACGGTGGACAGCTCCGCGGTGGTGACCACATCGTGAGTCCGGTGGTCGATGTCCGGGATCTCACGGTGGCAGACCAGGTGGGCCGGGTGGTGTTGGCCGGGATGAACCTCACCGTCGAGCGCGGGCGGGTGGTGGCGCTCGTCGGTCCGTCCGGATCCGGAAAGACGACCATGCTGCGTGCGGTCGCCGGTGCACTGCCGGCCGCCCTTCGCCGTCGATCGGGCAGTGTGGGTGTACTCGGCAACAGCGTGCCCGACCTTTCCGCGGGCGAGCTGCGCCGCCTGCGCAGGGCGCAGATCGGCTTCGTCGGGCAGGATCCGGCGTCTCGGTTGAACCCGCGAATGCGGGTGCACCGGCTGCTGGCCGAGGTCGCGGTCCGGCGCGACAGGGCTGCGCTGGAGGGACTGCTCACCGAGGAGCGCTTGCCGGCAACGGCCGATTTGCTACGGCGGCGACCCGGCCAGCTCTCCGGAGGCCAGCAGCGGCGGGTGGCCCTGGCCAGAGCATTGGCACGGCGGCCGGCGCTGCTGCTGCTCGACGAGCCGACCGCAGGCATGGACGACGCGCTCCGCGAGGAGATCGGTGCCCTGCTCGGTGAGCTCGCCACCCGGCAGGAGTTGGCCATCGCGATGGCCTGCCACGACCAGAAGCTGGTCGATCAGATCGCGGACAGCGTGGTCGAGTTCGAGCACCGCGGCGCGGCGCGCACCGCGACACCGTCACCGGCGCACGCTGCCACGGCAACGCCGGTCGGTGCAGCGTGCGTGCTATCCGTCCGAGGCCTGTCCGCCTGGATCGGCAAGCCTGGTCGGCAGGCCATCATCCGAGACGTCGACCTGGACCTGCGTGCCGGATCCGCGCTGGCCATTGTGGGTCCGTCCGGTTCCGGCAAGACGACGTTGGTCCGGGCCATCGTCGGGTTACACCATCCGGCCACCGGCCGGCTCGAACTCGCCGGTGCACCGCTGGACCTCCGAGGCAGCAGGCGGCCGCGAGAACAGCGCCGCCGGATCCAGCTGGTACCTCAGGATCCGCTCGGCACGCTCAACCCCAGCCAGCGGATCGGTACCGCCATCGCTCGCCCGCTGTTGCTGCACCAGCGGGCGACGAAAGCTGACGCCCCGCACCGGGTTGCCGACCTGCTGGCTGCAGTCGGGTTGCCGGCGGACTTCACCGAGCGGTACCCGCACGAGCTGTCCGGCGGGCAACGCCAGCGCGTGGCTATCGCCCGCGCCATCGCCGTCGAGCCGGATGTCCTGCTGTGCGACGAGATCACCTCTGCACTGGACCCGCAGACCACCGAAGCGGTCATGCAACTGCTGACCCGGTTGCGCACCGAGCACGGACTCGGTCTGTTGCTGATCAGCCACGACCT
>JALZCO010000300.1 GCA_030863015.1 Actinomycetota bacterium | reverse complement strand
GAGCGCACCCGCGAGGGCAACGACCTGTTCGGTGAGATGACCGAGTCCGGCGTCATCAACGACACCGCGCTCGTCTTCGGCCAGATGGACGAGCCGCCGGGCACCCGCCTGCGCGTCGCCCTGTCCGCGCTGACGATGGCGGAGTACTTCCGCGACGTCCAGAAGCAGGACGTGCTGCTGTTCATCGACAACATCTTCCGCTTCACCCAGGCGGGCTCCGAGGTGTCGACCCTGCTCGGCCGCATGCCGTCGGCCGTGGGCTACCAGCCGACGCTGGCCGACGAGATGGGCGAGCTGCAGGAGCGCATCACCTCGACCCGGGGTCGTTCGATCACCTCGATGCAGGCGATCTACGTGCCGGCCGACGACTACACCGATCCGGCACCGGCGACCACCTTCGCCCACTTGGACGCCACCACGGAGCTGTCGCGAGGGGTGTTCGCCAAGGGCATCTTCCCCGCGGTGGATCCACTGACCTCGTCGTCGACCATCCTCGACCCGCAGTACGTGGGGGAGGAGCATTACCGGGTGGCCCAGGAGGTGAAACGGATCCTGCAGAAGTACAACGACCTGCAGGAGATCATCGCCATTCTCGGCATCGACGAGCTGTCCGAAGAGGACAAGGTGACGGTCAACCGGGCCCGCCGGATCGAGCGCTTCCTGAGCCAGAACATGTACTCGGCCGAGCAATTCACCGGTCAGGAGGGCTCGACAGTCCCGCTGAAGGAGACCATCGAGGCCTTCGACAAACTCAGTAAGGGTGAGTTCGACCACATGCCTGAGCAGGCTTTCTACCTGTGTGGTGGCCTGGAGGATCTGGAGGCCAAGCACCAGGAGCTGTCCAAGAGCTGACCATTAGACTCTGCACGTCGGTGCGGGCGAAGGTCTGCCCCGAGGGGTGTGCAACAACAGGGCAGGGAGACATGCGTGGCTGAGATGTCCGTCGAGCTGGTCGCGGTGGAGCGCAAGGTGTGGTCCGGAAACGCGACCTCCCTTTTCGCCGAGACCACCGAGGGCGAGCTGGGTATCCTGCCCGGGCACACGCCGTTGCTCGGCGAACTCGTTGAGGGCGGGATCGTCAAGGTCACCACCACCGACGGCGACACCGTGACGGCAGCCGTCTTCGGTGGCTTTCTGTCGGTCACCAGGGAGAAGGTCAGCGTCCTGGCCGAGGCCGCCGAGCTCGCCGAGGAGATCGACCCACAGGCCGCGAGAGATGCCTTGGCGCAGGCCGACACGGAGGATGACCAAGACCGGGCGGATTCGATACGGGCCAGGGCCACGGCCCGCCTCAAGGCCGCCGGTCAGGACGTCTGAGAATTTCAGGTTTACGGCAGGCCGCCATGGGGGTAGGGGAGATCATCGGGCTGGTCCTGTTGGCCGGCGCGTTGATCGTCGCTGCGTTGGCCTTTCGGCGGCTCCGGCTGGTGCGTCAGGGCGGGATTGACGTCGCGCTGCGTTGGCGGCCGAATGACACTGGCCGCGGCTGGCATCAGGGGGTGGCTCGCTATCAGGGCGACGATTTCGCCTGGTTTCGCATCTCCAGCCTGAAATCGGGTCCCGATCGGGTGCTTGACCGGGAACAGCTGACGGTCCTGGAGCGACGCCGGCCGACTCCCCCGGAGAGCTACGCGATGCCCAGCGGATCGGTCGTCCTACGCTGCCGCATCGACGTCGACGAGCTGGAACTTGCGATGCGGGCAGACACCCTCACCGGGTTTCTGTCCTGGCTGGAGTCCGCACCGCCTCGCGCCAACCCCTGGGCGTCCTAGTCACTGCCCGTGCTCGTGAGTGCGTAACAGTGTTAGAACACTGTTACGCACTCACGACCCCTGGCGAGACCCGCCGGGGGTCCACAGCACGTCGCCGTCTGGGTTGGCGACCCGGCACAAGATGAACAACAGGTCGGACAGCCGGTTCAGGTAGCGCGCAGTCACCGCATTGGTGCGCTCGGCATCGACTGCCAGCAGCGCCCACGTGCTGCGCTCGGCCCGCCGGGTGATTACCCGAGCGGTATGTAGCAACGCCGCGCCGGGAGCGCCACCGGGCAGGATGAACGAGTCCAGCTTCGGCAACGGTGCGTTGAACTGGTCACACCAGCCTTCCAGCCGGGTGACATAGCTCTCATCGATCCGCAGTGGAGGGTACTGGGGATCTTCGACAATGGGGGTGCACAGATCCGCGCCCACGTCGAACAGATCGTTCTGCACCTGGCGTAGCACCGTGACCAGGTCTTGCTGCAAGGACCCCAGCGCCAGCGCCACGCCGAGCGCGCAGTTGGCCTCGTCCACGTCGGCGTAGGCAACCAGCCGCGGGTCGGTCTTGGGCACCCGGGTGAAGTCGCCGAGTCCGCTTGTTCCGTCGTCGCCGGTGCGGGTGTAGATCCTGGTGAGGTGCACAGCCATGGGGTGCACGCTACGCGTGAGCGCACCCGCTAGCGTGCAGCCCCGTGAGCGAGCACTTCAGAATCCGTGGTGGTGCGCGATTGACCGGCGAGGTGCAGGTCGTCGGTGCGAAGAACAGCGTGCTGAAGCTGATGGCAGCCGCGTTGCTGGCCGAGGGCACGACGACTCTGACGAACTGCCCGGAGATCCTTGATGTCCCGCTGATGGCCGACGTGCTGCGCGGCCTGGGTTGCGACGTAGACGTCACTGGCTCAGAGGTCAGCATCACCACACCGGCTGAGCCCAAGCACGAAGCTGATTACGGATCGGTGAGCAAGCTGCGCGCCTCGGTGTGCGTGCTCGGGCCGCTGGTGGGCCGCTGCCGGCGAGCCAGGGTCGCGCTGCCCGGAGGCGACGCCATCGGCTCCCGCCCGCTGGACATGCACCAGAACGGGCTTCGCAAGCTGGGTGCGCGCAGCGAGATTGAACACGGTTGCGTGGTGGCCGAGGCTGAAGGGCTGCATGGGGCCCAGATCTGGTTGGATTTCCCCAGCGTGGGCGCCACCGAGAACATCCTGATGGCCGCGGTGCTCGCGGAGGGCACCACAGTCCTGGACAACGCGGCCCGCGAACCGGAGATCGTGGATCTCTGCGTGATGCTGCAGCAGATGGGTGCCCGGATCTCCGGGGCCGGCACGTCCACACTCACCATTGAAGGGGTGGACGTGTTGCGGCCCACCGAACACCGGGTGATCGGGGACCGCATCGTCGGCGCGACCTGGGCCTTCGCCGCCGCGATGACTCGCGGTGATGTCACGGTGCGGGGTGTCGACCCACATCACCTGGACCTGGTACTGGAGAAGTTGCGACTGGCGGGTGCCAAGGTCGATCAATTATCGGATCAAGCGGGACTCGACGGTTTCCGGGTGGTGATGCCCGACCGGCCCAGCTCGGTGGACTTCGTGACACTGCCCTACCCGGGTTTCGCCACCGATCTGCAACCGATGGCAATCGCGCTGTCGGCCATCTCCGAAGGCACGTCGATGATCACCGAGAATGTGTTCGAGGCTCGTTTTCGGTTCGTCGAGGAGATGATCCGATTGGGCGCCGATGCGCGCACTGATGGGCATCACGCAGTCGTCCGCGGCGTCGAGCGGCTCTCCAGCGCCCCGGTGTGGGCCTCCGACATCCGCGCCGGCGCGGGACTGGTGCTCGCCGGGATGTGTGCAGAGGGCACCACTGACGTATGGGACGTCTTCCACATCGACCGCGGTTATCCCCGCTTCGTGGAAAACCTGACAGCGCTGGGCGCCGACATTCAGCGCGTCACCGCCCCCCCGGAGCGCTAAGCCACTTCAAGCACAGCCGTGCCCGACATGGAGACATATCGGGAACGTTGATGTGGTCAAGACCCCGATATGTCTCCATGTCGGGGTCACGGAATCAGGACTGCTGGGCGAAGACTATGTCGAGGTCGCCGTTGGCGTAGCGGCTGCGGATGAGCTTCTTGTCGAACTTGCCTACCGAGGTCTTGGGTATCTGGTCGAGGAATGACCAGCGCTCGGGGAGTTGCCAGGCCGGTACCGACGCACTGAGGTGAGCACGTAGCTCGCCAGCGCTGACCTGCTCGTCTTGGGCGATGACCACGGTGGCCAGCGGTCGCTCCCCCCACCTGTCGTCTGGGACGGCGACCACCGCGGCCTCCACGACCTTCTGGTGGGCCATCAGCGCATTCT
>JALZCO010000297.1 GCA_030863015.1 Actinomycetota bacterium | reverse complement strand
CCGCCAGGGGGTGCCTGCGGTGATCTGCTCCACCGACGACCTGCACTATGACCCCGGGAATCGCCGCCTTTATGCTTACGACACCGATGGGCATCGACACCCGATTACAGTCGTTCATCGGCGCGCGGTCCTGAGCGATCTGCTGTCGCGCTATGGCGCCGCTTTCACCGACCACCCGCTGGCTCGCGCCTGGTCCGCCGGTGCCTGCGTCATGGTCAACTCTTTCACCAGCCAGCTGGCCACGAAGAAATCCGCTTTGACGTTGTTCGCTGACCCTCGCACCAGCGTCCTGCTTTCCCCGCAGGAAGCGACCGCCGCCCAAGAGCACCTACCCTGGACCCGGTTGGTGCGTCCGGGTCCCAGCACTTACCACGGGCAGGAGATCGACCTGCTGGCCTTCGCCCGCGCTCACCGCGAACGCCTGGTCCTCAAGCCCAACGACGCCTACGGCGGCCAAGGCATCGTGTGCGGCTGGGAGACCACCAACGACGATTGGCAACAGGCGCTAGCCCGTGCGATGCACGACCCCCACGTCATCCAAGAACGCATCACCATTCCCGAGGCCCTCTACCCGACTTGGGCAGACAGCAGCCTGCACCTCGAGACCTACCATGAAAGCACCGACCCATTCCTGTTCGCCTCCACCACCCAGGGCTGCGTCTGCCGGCTATCACCGACCGCTTTGATCAACGTCAGCGCCGGTGGAACCTGCGTCCCGGTCTTCCAGGTGGCACCCTGCGCCTGAGCGCATTATTGAAGGCACGGTCAGTCGCAGTGCAGCAGCTATGGGAGCTGGTCGTGAGGAAGGAGCGACGCGTGGCCGACCGCACCGAGACCCTCATTAAGCCGGCCCATTGATCAGGACTGGAGCATCGTAGTCGGCGAAGTGAACGGAGATCAGGCCGTCACCCACTGGAAACTGGGCCTTGACCAACCGTGAGCCCTGGACAGCAATCCAGAGTTGACCGGCGGTGTCCTTGGATAGCCCCGGCACAAGCGTGCCCAGCGACTGCCGCGGAAAAGTCGCGCGTAACCGGTAAGTATCCACGCGCTCGAGTAGCTCGCGCGCCTCGGTGGTGGCGTCCTTGCCGCTGCCCAGCACCGCGGCGACCCCCCGATCCGGGTTCAGGATCACCGACGGGTCATACACCGTACCGGCCACAGACGACGGCAACTCTTGGAAGCCACCGGTCGGACCACGTAGGTAAAGCGTGTCGCCGATGATCACGAACTCTTCTTGGACAAGCTGCCCGCCGCGGTCCACCTTGGCCGTGCCCTGTGCTGTTCCCTGTCGGGTGAGCCGGCCGTCGGCGTATCGGAGCGGTACGTCCGGGACGTTGCCCTGAACCCTGATGGTGAAGTGAATGGTGTTGACCGCCCGCATCGCCGTGGCGGAGTCGTTGAGCAGCCGAGTGCCATCAGGAAGGGTGGTCTTTTGCGCACCGTTGCCACTGCAGGATGTGACCAGCGCGATGACCAGTGCAGCCAACAGCGCGATAATGCGCATATCGACATTCTAGGGCCCAGACCAACGTGTCGTCACGAACTGTTGTCTGCCGTAGGCGCATGGGCGCTGTCGCTGAGGCTGGCAGCAACCCTCGCCACTTAAGAGTGACACCGCGCGAACGCCGATTCAAACCGCCAAGCAATGCGGTGAACGGTCGCACAGTGTCATTGAACGCTGTCGAAGGCAACCATATGCTGAACGCGGCTGGCCCCGAGCCTGCCGTGCTGGTGTCAGCACGGGAAATACGGGTGGTATCCAGTGCGACGCGGACTACCTCGCGGCCTATCTCGACGAGCACGGGGCGGGTGGAAACCCGTTGGGCCGCCTGGGCGAGTTGCTCAGCGAGCTGCGGGTCCTGCTCAGCCAGCTGGGCGGGTCGGCGGCGCCACCGCGACCGCCGGAGCCAGCCCCACGACGACGTCGGTTCCCGGTGGGGTGCGCGTGCGCGCGTTGGCCAGCAGATTGCCGAGGACCTGGGCAAGCCGCGACGAATCCCCGGCACCAGAACGGGCTCGTCGGAGAGGTCGAGCTGCCAACGGTGCCGTGACCCCACGACGTGGGCGTCGCTGACGGCGTCGCCGACGAGCCGGGTGAGCAGCACCATGTCCTCGACGAGCCCGCTCATCCGCTGCGCCGAGCCCGAGATGCGCGCGAGCGAGCGCGCGGCCTCCGGTCCGAGCGCGTCGTCGCGACGGGTCAGCTCAGCGTAGCCACGGATCGCGGCCAGCGGGGTGCGCAGCTCGTGGCTGGCCTCGGCGACGAACCGGCGCAGCCGACATCAGGCAACCCGAGCACGACGACGTCACTTCTGGGGCCGTCGACCGCCAGCACCCGGTACTCACCGAGCTCGCCCAGCTCCAGTCCGCGGTGGGGCGCCGGCAGCGAGGGCCAGCAACGGCGTGGCCTCCAGGGCCACCGCGGTCACCATCGCGATCGCGGCCCGGCGACCGCGACGGCAGCGGATGTCGACGTCAGGCGGCTTGCCTAATTGCCGACACCTCGAACTCCAGCACCACCTTCTCGCTGACCAGCACGCCCCCGGCGTCGAGGGCCGCGTTCCAGTTGATACCCCAGTCCCTGCGGTTGACGGTGGTGCTGCCTTCCAGGCCGAGGCGCTGGTTGCCGAATGGGTCGACGACACTGCCCGTGTACTCGAAGTCGATCGTCACGGGCTTGGTCACGCCCTTGATGGTCAGGTCACCGGTCACCCGGTAGGTGGTCTGGTCGATGGGCTCGACGGCGGTGCTCACGAACCGGATTTCCGGGTACGTCTCCATGTCGAAGAAGTCGTTGGCGCGCAGGTGGGCGTCCCGGTCGGCGTTGCGCGTGTCGATGCTGGCCGCCTTGATCGTCGCCTCCAGGTGCGACCGCGACGGGTCGGTGGCGTCGAAGTAACCCGTGCCCTCGAACTCGTTGAATGAGCCGCGGACCTTGGTCACCATGGCATGGCGGGCGACAAAGCCGATGCGCGAATGCGCGGGGTCGACAACGTACTCACCGGACAGGGTCTCGGCGGGGGTGGTGGTCATGACGGTCACTGGAGTTGCTCCTTGTCGTTGATATTTCAACTACATACTCCAGAACAACGTTGATCCGTCAACTATTCCGGGCGGCCGTTCCAACGAGGCTGCTGGACCTGCTCCTGGACAGCGGCTCCTGGTTCACCGACGCTTCCCGTGCTTGGTAAGCATGGGACGCGTCGATCACGACGTCGGCGAACCCGTCGGGGAGCCGGCTTGGGGTCCTCGTTCCTGGTTCACTGCTTTTGTGTTTTGTGGCGGAGCTGCGTTGAGGACGAGCGACTCGCGGTGTTGGTGGACGGTGAGGTAGCTCAGCCCTTGCGGTCCGGCGGTGACTTGGCGCCGGGAACGCTGAGGCAGCCAGACCAGTGCGCCGGGGCGCAGGTCGATGGTGTTGAGCTCGGTGGTGATCTGACCGGTTCCGTCGACGACGAGCAGGAGGACGTCAAGGTCGGGTCCGACATGTGCACCGATGGAGGCGCCCGGTTGCAGACGGATGATGTTGGAGTCAAGGTCGCGTCGGCGCATCCGCAGTTTCCACACGGCACCCGTCGCATCAGGACGGCTGTCACGGACGACGGCGGTTGTGTTGCACAGGGCGCGGGGAAGCGGGGTGGCGGCGAGCTTGCTGATCCGGATCCGCCACACGTCGGGACCTTTGTCGAGACATTCCCAGCCGTAGCTTCCGGTGTGATCGGTGTCGAACTCGTCGTGCAGCTGCTTGGGGTCGTGGTCGTGGACGAGCACGAAAGATTCGCCGACGGACAGGGCATCGTAGGTCTGGAAGATCGCTGGGTGCTTGTCGGGTTTAGGTAGCGCCCGTACATCCAGTTCCTGGTCGGGCACGGGGCTTCCTCTCGTCGGGCCTATTTATACAACTGTTGATTTGTAAACTCCATACAGCAACGCGGAGTCACTGTCAAAGTCGACTGCACCTCAGATGCGGTGCTTTTCGTCTACCCGGACCCCAGGTGCTCGCGGCGAAACTCCTGAGCGGTCGCCGAGTCAGCATCCACACCCGGGACACACGCCTGCTGACCTGTGATCAAGCCCGACGGCTCCGCGATTTGTGGCCTCATATTGCAGTATATTCTAAGTCTGACTGATTGACGATATGTATCGTAAGCGCCTGCAGTATGTAATCACTTGGGCTCGCGAACGCGGAGTATTCAACCCGCCTAACTCTTCCGGGCAAGCAGGAGCGACCACCTTCTAGATCCGATGCTGAGGGCACCTGTCCCATCGACGTGCCATTGTACTTACATTCCGCGCCAGCCAGGAAAGCGCTGCCGGAATTGATATCTGCCTCGAACAACCGTCTACTCATCTTGCCTCGATCAGCCTACGCAGCGCCACGGACGTCAAGGGCCCGGATGTCCATCCCCACGGTTGAGCGCGGCCCCGGCGGTTCACCCGCGGTCCCACTCGGTAACACTGCCGCGATGACGCGGGGAGTCGTGGCCGCCGGACATCCGTTGACCGCCGAAGCGGGCGCGAGCGCGCTGCGTGCAGGTGGCAACGCGGTCGACGCCGCCCTTGCCGCGATGTGCGCGTCCTTCGCCTGCGAGCCGCTGCTCACGGGCCTGGGCGCCGGCGGCTACATGCTCGTCGGAGCCCCCGGTGGAGAGGACGTGCTGCTGGACTTCTTCGTCGAGGCGCCTGGGCGCGGCGGCGACCCGCCGCGCCGAGCCGAGCTCGTGCCGGTCTCAGTTTTCTTCGGTGACGTGGTCCAGGTCTTCCACGTGGGCGCCGCCTCCGTGGGCACCTACGGCTGCCCGGCCGGGATCTGCGCGGCGCACGCGCGGTTCGCTTCGCTGCCCCTGGCCGAGCTGGTGGCGCCCGCAGTGCGGCTGGCTCGTGACGGCGTGGCGCTCAACGCCCACCAGACCTACATCCTCGAGCTGCTATCGCCGATCATCGCGAGCTCCCCGGAGGCCCGTGCCCTATTCGCTGAGGCGCCGCCGCGCGAGGGGGAGGTCCTGCGCCTGCCGGATGTGGCCGATGGCCTGGAGCGCTGGGCGGCCGAGGGTGCGGCACCGTTCTACACCGGCGAGGTCGCCACGGCCGTGTGCGACTGGGTCGGCGAGCGCGGCGGCATGCTGTCATCCGCCGACCTCGCCGCCTACGAGGTGGTGCCACGTGAGCCGATCGACATCCCCTACCGCGGCCTGCGCGTGCGGACGAGCCCCCCGCCCTCGGCCGGCGGCATTCTGATCGCGGCGGTTCTGGCCGAGCTGGACCGCGAGCCGGCCCCGCCCACTCGCGAGCGGCTCGTCGCGGCGATGATCGACGCCCAGCGCGCGCGCACCGCAGCGTTCATGG
>JALZCO010000007.1 GCA_030863015.1 Actinomycetota bacterium | reverse complement strand
GGGTCTCCAATGCCAGCACGCCCTCGTCGGCGCGGATCGCGGTGAGGTATTCCTTGCCGCGCATGACGAAGGTAGCGATACCGGCGCGGTTGGTCCGCGCCATCGCCTCACACAGCAGCGCATAGGGACGGGCGTACTGCTCGCCGCTAGGGGCGAGCCAGTAAGTCTTCTGAAAGTAGATGGGGTCGATTTCATCGAGGTCGACGAACGTGATGATGTCGATGGTGCGGGAACGGCCGGGAGCGATGGCCTCCAGCTCCTCCGGCTCGACGAGCACATAGTCTCCGCCGCCGATGTCCTTGCCCTTGACGATATCGGCGTAATCCACCTCCTTGCCGGTCCGCTCGTTGATCCGCTGGTATCGAATGCGGTCCGCAGTGCCGCGTTGGAACTGGTGGAAATGAACCGTGTGATCATGGGTCGCGCTGAACAGTCCGACCGGGATCACCACCAAGCCGAAGTTGATCGATCCGGTCCAGATAGCGCGTGCCATCGCCGTTGACCTCCTCTGGCACCTACCGGGGGTCGAAAGCTCCTACTCCCCGGACCCCGGCTCTGCCATCTTCCGGTGGGCGGCCGCCTTGAGTTTATCGGGAAGCACACTGCTGGCGACCCCTTGCGCCTTGGTCATGACCGAACCAGCGATGATCTTGCCCTTACCTTCCATGAGAGCATCGAAGCCCTGCTTGGCGACTTGGGCCGGGTCGTCCTTCGGGCCCTGGCCGATGTTCGTGTCGTCCATGTCGGCGCGGTGAAAGAAATTGGTGTCGGTCGGACCGGGCATCAGCGAGGTGATAGTGACCTTGGTGTCCTTGAGCTCGTCGTTCAGCGCCTCGGCGAATGACTGCAGGAAGGACTTCGAGGCGTTGTAGACCGCTTGAAAGGGACCCGGCATGGTGGAGGCGATCGACGAGGTGATCAACACCTTGCCGTCGTCGCGGGCGACCATCTCCGGCAGCAGCCGCTTGGCCAGGTGCACGGTCGACCTCACGTTGAGGTCGATGATTCTGAGCTCGTCGGCAAGATCGGTGTCGATAAAAGCACCACCCTGGCCGACGCCGGCGTTGAGTGCAGCGGCGCTCACCGGGCGCCCAGTCGCCGCGATCGCGGCATAGAGTCGCTCGACCCCGTCGTAAGTGCTGAGATCGGCCTGCACCGAGTGGACCTGGGTGCCCGCAGACCCCAGCTGCTCAGCGGCCGACCCTAGGCCCCCGTCCTCGGCGGTGACGAGCAAGTCGAAACCATTTTGGGCGAACTGCTTGGCGAGCTCGAAACCAATACCGCTGGAGGCGCCAGTCACCACAGCGAACGGCTTGATGTCAGTCATGAGCCAGGCGTACCCATAGCGGATACCGCCTACTCCCCCCGTGCCCGCCGATTTCGTCATGCCGCGCCGCGACCCGTCAAGTAGGTTGCGGTCAGGTGGACAGGGTGGCGCAATCGGGCCAAGGTGGGCATATCTGGCGATTGATGGCCGCGCGACGAAGGGAGGGCCATGAGTGACTCGCATCAGCACGACTACTGGATGCACGAGGAGGCACCTGTCCCGCTCGCATATGCCCGCCAGGCCGCTGACGCAATCCGTGAAGCCACCTACCGGATGCAGCTGGCTCGGGAAGTTCCCGGGCGGCTTGACCTGCACAGCTTGAGAGCAGTCGGGAGCGCGCTTGAAGACATCACCCGGGGACTGGCGCAGTTTGCGGCGGCGCTTCCTGATTCGGTCGATCAACACCTGACGGCATCCCAAGATATCCGCGACGGACTGGTCGCTTTCCGTATCGCAGTGCTGGACGCAAGTGTCGCGGCGCGATCGCTCGGGTCGTCCGCCACCTCGGTCACCGATGGCGTGGTACCGCACCAGCGTCGCAGGTAACCCCGGACCAGGCCTTCCTGCACCACGCTGGCAATCAACCTGCCGAGGGCTCCAACGGGCTGACGCTGCGGAAGATGTCGTCCTCAATGCGCTCGAGGTCCAGTAAGGCAACCAGACGATCCACCACGGGCTGACCGCGTGGCCCCCGCTCACGCTGGTCTGAGACTGTCAGCCAAGGTCCTCCTCGCCCAGGCGGTGCACCCGGATGAGATTAGTGGAGCCCACGGTAGCCGGCGGAGATCCGGCCACGATCACCACCAGATCGCCTGGCTGGTATCGCCCGATCGTCAACATCGCTTGATCCACCTGCCGGACCATCGCATCAGTGCTTTCGACCCGGGGTACCAGGAAGGTCTCGGTGCCCCAGGTCAGTGCAAGCTGGCTGCGGACCTGAGGCTCCGGGGTGAAGGCCAGCAGTGGTAGGGGGGTGTGCAGCCTGGCAAGCCTGCGGACGGTGTCACCGGACTGGGTAAAGGCCACCAGGGCCTTGGCCGCCAGCCGCTCTCCGACGTCGCGGGCCGCGTAGGAGAGCACGCCTCGCTTGGTCCGCGGCACGTGATTGAGCGGTGGGACGTTCGGCGAGTCGGTCTCGACGGCCTGCACGATACGGCTCATGGTCTCAACGGACTGGATCGGGTAGCGACCGACGCTGGTCTCCCCGGACAGCATGACCGCGTCAGCACCGTCGAGCACCGCGTTGGCCACATCGGAGGCCTCCGCCCTGGTCGGCCGGGCATTGCCGATCATGGAATCAAGCATCTGGGTGGCCACGATGACCGGTTTGGCGTTCTCCCTGGCGATCTGGATGGCCCGCTTCTGCACCAGCGGCACCTGTTCCAAGGGCTGCTCTACCCCGAGATCACCACGGGCGACCATCATCCCGTCGAAGGCCAGCACGACTGCCTCGAGGTTCTCCACCGCCTCAGGCTTCTCCAGCTTCGCGATCACCGGCAGCCGGCCACCAGGAACCTCATCCATCGTGCGGTGCACCAGATCGATATCGGCCGGGGAGCGCACGAAGGACAGCGCTACCAGGTCCACCCGTAACCGCAGCGCGAACTCCAGGTCGGTGATGTCCTTGGTGGACAACGCCGGCACCGAGACATTCATCCCGGGCAGTGACAGACCCTTGTGATCACTGACCGTGCCACCTTCGACGACCTCGCAGACGACATCCATGTCTTCGACCTTGCGGACCACCAAGGCGACCTTGCCGTCATCGACGAGCAGGACGTCCCCTTCGCGGGCGTCAGCGGCCAGTCCCGCATAGGTGGTGGAGACCCGGTCGTGGGTGCCGGCGACATCCTCGACGGTTACCCGCACCTCATCGCCGGTGCGCCACTCCACCGGGCCAGCCGCGAACCGGCCCAGCCTGATCTTGGGTCCCTGCAGGTCGGCGAGGATCCCCACCGCTTTGCCGAATTCATCGCTGGCCTGCCGGACCATCGCGTAGACCCGCTCGTGGTCAGCATGCGTGCCGTGGCTGAAGTTGAGGCGGGCAACGTCCATGCCGGCCCGGACCAACTCCCGGATCTTCTCCGGGGTCGCGGTAGCCGGACCGATCGTACAGACGATCTTCGCGCGTCGACTCACGGTGGCCAGCGTAGCGGTGCGTAGTACGTGTCCCGATAGCCGCCAGGTTGCGTGCCGGTGACCAACCCAGACACGCCCGATCTACCAGCTAGACGTCGGCAGACGCACGTGGAGCCGGAGCATGACCGCCTAGCGTGTCCGGATCTTCCCGGCCACGACGAGTCAGCAGCAGGTAAAGCACCGCACCGAGAAACACGACGACGGACGTGATCACGTTGATCCGCTGCCCGAACACAATCGTCGCTGGATCAGTACGCATCAGCTCGATCCAGAACCGGCCCAGGGTGTAACCCGCGACGTAGAGGGCGAAGGCCCGCCCGTGGCCAAGGTGGAAACGCCGGTCGGCCCAGACCACGAGCGCCGCGACGCCCAGACACCACAGCAATTCGTAGAGGAAGGTCGGATGCACGATCTCCACCGGAGGACCCTGCGCGATCCCATTCAATGGATCGACGGCACCGGTGGCTGGATCTACCCGCTCGCGGATCTCCAGTCCCCACGGCAGGGAAGTCGGCCCGCCGTAGAGCTCCTGGTTGAACCAATTGCCCAGCCTGCCGATGGCCTGGGCGACCACGATGGCCGGCGCGACCGCATCTGCCATCGCCGGCAGCGGGATGCCTCGGCGCCGGCAGCCGATCCAGGCTCCGAGACTTCCAAGTGCGATCGCGCCCCAGATACCCAAGCCACCCTGCCAGATCTTCAGCGCGTCCACCGGGTTACCACCGGGCCCGAAGTACTGCTCCCAGTCCGTCGCTACGTGATAGAGGCGCCCACCCACCAAACCGAAGGGCACCGCGAACGCAGCGATGTCAGTCACGGTGCCGGGCTGGCCGCCCCGGGCCTGCCAGCGCCGTTCCCCCCACAGGATAGCCACCACGATTCCGGCGATGATGCATAGCGCATAAGCCCGAATCGGTACCGGTCCTAGGTACCAAACTCCGCGGTCTGGGCTGGGGATCGCGGCAAGCAACATCACAGTGGACACGGCGACACGGTATCTGCCACCCAAATAGCCTCACCGTGGCCCTCCTCAACACGGCGTTGCGGTGTCGGCCTAGGGTGTGAGAGGGCGCGGTCGTGTTGCGGTGATGCGTGCGCTGGTGGTGGTCAGGCGGGTTGGGGGGCGGGGCGGCGCACTCCGGTGGCGAGATCAGCAGCCAGCGCGCGAACGCCGGGCTCACCACCGGCAGCGGCGGTCACGAAGGCGGAACCGACGATTACGCCATCGGCGAAAGCTGCCACCTCGGCCGCTTGCACTCCGTTGCGTACGCCGAGCCCGATCCCTACCGGCAGCTTCTGTGTGTATCTACGCGCCCGGCCGACCAGCTCCGAGGCGGCGCTGCTCACCGCGTCGCGGGCGCCGGTCACCCCCATCACCGAGCTCGCATAGAGAAACCCGCGAGTCGCTGTCACGGTGTCGGCGATCCGCTGATCGGTCGAGGAGGGTGCCACCAGGAAGATCCGGTCCAGATCGTGCGTCTTCGCCGCGGCCAGCCAGTCTTGTGCCTCGTCAGGGATCAGGTCGGGGGTGATGACACCGAGCCCCCCGGCAGCGGCGAGGTCCCGGGCGAAGGCGTTCACGCCGTAGCGGTGCACCGGGTTCCAGTAAGTCATCACCACCGCGCGCCCCCCGGCAGCCGCGATTGACTCCACCACCGAGAACACGTCACTCAGCCGAACCCCACCGCGCAAGGCAGCGTCGGCGGCCGCTTGGATGGTCGGCCCGTCCAGCACCGGATCGGAGTAGGGCACTCCGACTTCCACCAAATCGCAACCACTGTCCAGCATGGCGCCAAACAGCGTCCGGGATCCGTCCACGGTGGGATAGCCGGTGGGTAGGTAGCCGATCAGCGCGGCTCGGTGCTCGGCCCGGCAGGCTTCGAACAGCGGCGCCAACCGGGCGGTCACTGCTGGTCCTCCAGCAGGTCGAACCACTTCACCGCGGTATCGACGTCCTTGTCACCCCGGCCGGACAGGTTGACCAACAACAAGGCCCCCTCCCCCAGCTCCATCCCGAGCCGTAACGCGCCGGCCACCGCGTGTGCCGACTCGATCGCGGGGATGATCCCCTCCGTGCGGGACAGCAGCTGGAAGGCGTCCATCGCCTGCGCATCGGTGATCGGCCGGTATTCGGCGCGCCCGGTGTCCTTGAGCCAGGAATGCTCAGGCCCTACTCCGGGATAGTCCAGACCGGCCGAAATCGAGTGCGTCTCCACGGTCTGCCCATCGTCGTCCTGCAGCAGGTAGGACAGCGCGCCGTGCAGCATCCCGGGCTCGCCGGCAGACAGTGTCGCCGCATGCCGGCCCGAGTCCACCCCGTCACCGGCGGCCTCGAAGCCGACCAGGCGCACGCCCGGGTCGTCGATGAACGGATGGAAGATGCCGATCGCGTTGGAACCACCACCGACGCAGGCGGCCACCGCATCGGGCAACCGGTCATGCCGGGCTAGCACCTGTTCGCGGGCCTCCAACCCGATGACCCGGTGGAAGTCCCGCACCATCACCGGGAAGGGATGCGGCCCGGCGACCGTGCCCAGTAGGTAATGCGTGGTGTCCACATTGGTCACCCAGTCCCGCAGCGCCTCGTTGATGGCGTCCTTGAGGGTGCGCGAACCGGTCTTCACCGGCACCACTTCGGCACCGAGCAGCCGCATCCGGGCAACGTTGAGCGCTTGGCGTTGGGTGTCCACCTCACCCATGTACACCACACACTGCAAACCCAGTAGCGCGCAGGCGGTTGCGGTGGCGACCCCGTGCTGGCCCGCTCCGGTCTCCGCGATGACCCGCGGTTTGCCCATCCGCTTGGTGAGCAGCGCCTGACCCAACACATTGTTGATCTTGTGAGAACCGGTGTGGTTCAGATCCTCGCGTTTGAGCAGGATCCGTGCCCCGCCGGCGTGTTGGGACAGCGTGGCTGCCTCTGTGATCGGCGAGGGTCGGCCGGTGTAGTCAGCGAGTAGGCCGTTCAGCCGGGTGGTGAACTCCGGGTCAGACCGGGCGTCGGCATAAGCTGCCGTCAGCTCGTCGAGAGCGGCGATGAGCGCCTCGGGGACGAACCGGCCGCCATAGCGCCCGAAGTGCCCGCTGGCATCGGGCTGTTCAGTGTCAGGCGCAACGGACTCGACGTTGACCATGTCATTCACCGGGTCCCATTACCGCACCGGCTTCGGGCAGGCCGGGTGTGATCCGGCGGTGACCAGCTGGACGACCGCGGCTTTGGGGTCACCGCTGGTCACCAGCCCCTCACCGACCAGCACCGCGTCTGCTCCCGCACCGGCGTAGGCCAGTAGATCCGCCGGCCCGCGCACTCCGGATTCGGCGACTCGCAGCACGTCACCCGGCAGCCCAGGCGCGATCTTGCTGAACACCGCGGGATTCACCTCCAGGGTGTGCAGATCCCGAGCGTTGACTCCGATCAGGGTTGCCCCGGCCTCCAGCGCGCGGTCGGCCTCCTCGGCGGTGTGCACCTCGACCAGGGCGGCCATACCCAGCGACTCCACCCGGTCGACCAGCCCCACCAGCGCATTCTGCTCCAGCGCAGCGACGATGAGCAGTACAACGTCCGCACCGTGCGCGCGTGCCTCATGCACCTGGTAGGGGCTGACGATGAAGTCCTTGCGCAGTATTGGCAGGTCCACCACAGCACGCACCGCGTCTAGGTCAGCCAGCGACCCACCGAACTTCCGACCTTCGGTCAACACGCTGATCATGCGGGCGCCGGCCTGGGCGTAGTCGGCGGCGAGCGCGGCCGGATCCGGGATATCGGCCAGGGTTCCTCGGGATGGGCTGCAGCGCTTGACCTCGGCGATGACGCCGATTCCCGGGCCGCGCAGCGCCGCCAAAGCATCCCGAGGAGGCGTCACCCGGGTGGCGCGCCGCTTGATCTCGGTAAACTCAACGGCGGCTTCGCGGTCCGCGAGGTCCGCTCTGACCCCTTCGAGGATCGCCTCCAAGACGCTCAAGCCTCTCCCCTTCCGCCCCCGTGCCGAGCCGGACCTCGATGCTAGCTCCGGCCGGTCCGGTATCCCCTCACTGGGGGTGTCCCGACGCTGTCGGGTCCTCGCCGGCGTCCATCCGCGCCCACAGCCCGTCCTCAGGCCCCGATCGGCGCGACGACGGCGCCTGGTAGCGGCGACCCAGTCGCGGCATCCGGTGGCCCCATATCACCAAAGTGACGCCGGCCGCGATGAGCAGGATCGCCCCACCGACCGCAAAGCTGGGTCCCGCGGGCAGCATCGTGGTGGTCTCAGCGTGGACTGACCCGGCGGACCAGCCGGCCGCCGACATGGCGGCCGTGGTCAGCCAGCCCTCATCAGG
>JALZCO010000542.1 GCA_030863015.1 Actinomycetota bacterium | reverse complement strand
CGCCTCGCCACCCACTAGCCCGGAGGCGCTCACCGCGTTCTGGATGCAGACTGCTGCTGAGAGGGGGTAGACGACGGCAGTCTGCATTCAGAACGCGGGAACGGGGCGGTATGGAGATTGTGTGGTTAGGTACTGGGGAGTTGCTGGGCCGGGCTCGTGCAGTCCGGGACGCGGTGTACGGCACTCGGGTGACCTACTCCCCGAAGGTGTTCCTGCCGCTGACCATGCTGTGCCGGGATCGCTGTGGCTACTGCACCTTCGCGCATGCCCCCCGTGAGCTGCCGTCGCCCTACCTGGAGCTAGACGAAATCTTGGCGATCACATGCCGGGGCGCGGAGCTCGGCTGCCACGAAGCGTTGTTCACCCTCGGCGAGCGTCCTGAGCATCGCTATCCGGTGGCTCGGAACTGGCTTGCCGACCACGGCTACGACTCCACCGTGGATTACCTCGTCACTGCCTGCCGCGGCGTACTGGAGCACACCGGGTTGCTCCCGCATGCCAACGCCGGCGCGTTGCACCGCGCCGAGCTGGCCACACTGCGCGAGGTGACCGCCAGCCAGGGAATGATGATCGAGTCGTTGCGGCCAGACCTCGCAGCGCACCGGGGCGCTCCGGACAAGCAACCGGATCGGCGGCTGGCCACCCTGCACGCCGCGGGAGAGCTGGCGATCCCCTTCACCACCGGGATCCTGGTCGGCATCGGGGAGACCGAGGCCGATCGCGTTACCGCGCTGCAGGCGATCGCCGAGGCACACCACCGATACGGGCACGTGCAAGAAGTGATCGTGCAGAACTTCCGGCCCAAGGCGGGCACTGCCATGCGCCACGTCGTACCCTGTCCGGTGGAGGAGCACCTGCGGGCCATTGCGCTGGCCCGGTTGCTGCTGCCGCCTGAGGTGCATGTGCAGGCGCCGCCCAACCTCACCGACGACCCAACTCGCGTGCTGGCCGCCGGCATCGATGACTGGGGTGGGGTCTCCCCCATCACCGTTGATCACGTCAATCCGGAACGGCCTTGGCCTGCTCTGGAGGAGCTGCGCATCGCCACCGAGGCCGCGGGCCACACTTTGGCACCACGCCTGACCATCTACCCGGAGTACGCGCTGAACCCGCAACGGTGGCTGGATGAGGCGGTGCACTTCCGGGTGCTGGATCGCTCCGACGCCGAGGGACTGGGCCGCGACGATCCGGGTGCGGTGTTGGCCGAACGGGCGCAGCAGGCCACCAACGTGGGAGACGGCGCCGAGGTGGTCCTGGCCGGGCGCCGCTCCACCGCGTGGTACGCCGGTACCGACGTCGCACCGCCGATATTGCTGCCCACGCCGGCACGTGTCACCGGCGCGGTCCGTGCGGTGCTCGACGGGGTCCGGGCCGGGCAGCGCGCCGACCTCGACGAGCTGGTGACGCTGTTGGCCGCCCGTGGCCCGGAGGTTGCGGCCGTTGCCGAACTGGCCGATGAGCTGCGCATCACAACCGTTGGCGACACCATCACCTACGTGGTCAATCGCAACATCAACTACACCAACGTGTGCACCTTCCGATGCCGGTTCTGCGGGTTCTCCAAGGGCAAGCTGTCGCTGAACCTGCGGGGCAAGCCGTACCTGCTCGAGCTGTCCGAGATCGTGGCACGGGTCCTCGAGGCGCAACGGTGCGGCGCCACCGAGGTGTGCCTGCAGGGTGGCATTCACCCCAGCTTCGATGGCGACTACTACCTGACGGTCTGCCAGGCCATCCGGGAGGCCGCACCTACGATCCACATTCACGGCTTCACCGCACTGGAAGTCACCGAAGGAGCCCGGCGGCTGGGTGAACCGCTCGCCGACTACCTGGTCCGGTTGCGCGAGGCCGGCTTGCGCTCGCTGCCCGGGACAGCCGCGGAGATCCTCGATGACGAGGTCCGTACGGTGCTGTGTCCGGACAAGATCACCACTGCGGAGTGGCTGGAGGCGCACCGGGTGGCGCACTCGGTGGGGTTGCGATCCAACGTGACGATGATGTTCGGTGCCATCGAACAACCCATGCACTGGGCCCGGCACCTGCTGCGCGCCCGGGCCCTGCAGGAGCAGACCGGTGGGTTCACTGAGTTCGTCGGGCTGCCCTTCGTGCACATGGCCACGCCGATGTACCTCAAGGGGGCGGCCCGGCGGGGACCGACGTGGCGGGAGGTCCTGCTGGTGCACGCGGTGGCCAGGATCGCATTTCACGGGTTGATCGATCACGTGCAGGCATCCTGGGTTAAGCTCGGCGCCTCCGGTGCTCGCCAGCTGCTGCAGGCCGGAGTGGACGATCTCGGCGGCACATTGATGGACGAGAACATCAGCCGCGCAGCTGGTGCCAGCCACGGTCAAGGCTTGGACGAGGCCGGATTCCGGGCGATCGTTGAGCCGCTCGGGCGACCGCTGGCGCAACGCACCACCCTCTATGAGCCGGTGGCTACGGTGTACGCGCCGTAACTGGTGGCGCCATCAAGGGCTGGGCTTGCGCCCCACGGCCATGAAGAACGCCAGGGTCATTCACGGTTGGGTAGGGAGCGCGTCGACGCGCTTGAAGGCGGCTTCCCACCTGCGTAGATCGGCCGTTGTGGCGAGCCGGGCGGCCACCAGCGCATCCCGGGCGGCCCAGGACGGCGGACGCAGCTGCGGTGGAACCTGGTACAC
>JALZCO010000534.1 GCA_030863015.1 Actinomycetota bacterium | reverse complement strand
CCACATAGGAGATGTGGTGGAACGTGTAGAACGAGACCCCGATCGGCAGCGCCAGCTCGACGATCGGCAGATCAAGTCCAGTGAACGCGGCCAGGCCAGCGGCCTGCGCACTGGCGAAACCGGCGTACTTCCACACCGCCAGCACCGCGACGTTGAAGGCGACGACGCCACCGAGCCACCGACGGCGGCGTTGTGGTTCAAGGTCCCAGTCGTCGGGCTCCAACGCCGGGCCGATCAGGCAGTTGACGACCATGCACCCCAGCAGCAACAGCGTCGTCGGGCCCGCCGCGACCGCGTAAAAGGCCAGGCTGGCAGTTGCCACGACGCCATTGCGCCAGCCCCGGGGCGCGATCAGTACGGCCGCAAGTACGGCCGGCATGAAGTACCACAGGAACAGTGGGCTGGCGAAGGACATGGCGGCGGCGCAGCCTAGCCCAGCTGGACCGCGCCAACGCTGCCCTCGTGGGCCGCGACGTCGACCTGAAACTCAGCTCAGCAGCTGGCGCAGCAAAGCAAGCCCGTCACAGATCGTGCGACGTTGCTCACTCGTGGCGTTACCCAACGCGGTAGTCAGCCGGCCGAACGCTCCGGCTTCCATCTCCTCGACGTACCGGTCCACTTTCTCGGTGACAGAAATGCGGGTGTAGCGGCGGTCGGCATTGTCTTGGATCCGCTGAACGAGGCCGCGCGCCTGCAGCCGGTCAACAATGCCGGAGACAGTGCTGTGACCAGTGCCCAGCTCCCGACCCAGCTCGGTGACCGTGGCTGGACCGTTCATCACGAGATGGGCCATGACGCTCACCTGTGGACCGGTCAGTCCGCTGCGCGCGATGTCGTCAGCGCTGGCGCAGAGCAGGTTGCGACGCAGGGCCCGGATATGCGCCACGATTTCCTGTGCCTGGATGCGGAGGTCGCGCTCGGTGACGGTCATGAGGAGGGCAAGTGTATTGCGCTCGGTGATACGTTGCATCAGACGCGTCGTATACGACGGATCACGGAGGCAAGATGGTGAACACGGCGATCCAACGGGTGGCCACACCGGCTGGGGATCCCGCCTGGCTGGTCACCGAATACGACGACGTCAAGACCCTGCTATCGGATCCCCGCCTGGGCCGCTCACACGCCGACCCGGAGCGAGCGGCCCGCATCTCGCAATCAGCGATCTTCGGTGGACCGATGGGTCACCCGTCGACTGAGGCCGTAGAGCACGCTCGGACCCGCCGCCTGCTCGCGCCGGCTTTCTCGGCGCGGCGGATGGCGCGCCTGCGGCCACGGGTGACGGCAATCATCGCGGATTTGCTCGAGGCAATGGCGAACCAGACCCGACCGGCCGATTTCCATGAGGCGGTGTCCTTTCCGCTTCCGGCGCTGGTCATCTGCGAACTGCTCGGCGTGCCTTATGCCGACCGGGAGGACTTCCGCCGCTGGTCCGACGATGCCGCGCACCTGACCGACGCCGCGCGCTCACAGACCGGGCTGATGAAACTCTGGCAGTACATGCGCGAGCTGGTGGATCGCAAGCGGACCGAGCCGGGCGACGATGTGATCTCTGATCTGGTCGCTGCTGCTGCCACCGACCCCGAATTGACCGTCGACGGTATCGCGATGCTTAGCGCTGGGCTGCTGTTCGCCGGCCATGAGACCACCGTGACCGCGATCGACCGCGGGCTGACCCTGCTGCTCATGCACCCCGAACAAGCGGACGCGCTGCGCCACGATCCGGCGCTCATCGAACCGGCGGTCGAGGAAATCCTCCGCTCGTGGCTACCCATGCGCACGTCCGGTGCCGACGAACAGCCCGCGGGATTGCCCCGCTATGCCAACACCGACTTCACCTTCGGCGGCGTCACCATCCGGACCGGTGAATTGGTCATGCTCGGGCTGCGCCAGGCCAATCTCGATGAGCAGCTTTTCCCCGAGCCGGACCGGTTCGACGTACACCGCGCCCGCCACCCGCATCTGACCTTCGGTCACGGCCCGCGCTTCTGCGTCGGCGCCCCGTTGGCTCGGATCGAGCTGCAGACGCTGTTCGCTGCCCTGCTGGACCGGTTCCCGACGATGCGCCTAGCGGTCCCGGTCGAGTTACTGCGGGGACGTGACGAGGTGCTCACCGGTGGCCTGGTGGAGCTGCCCGTGACGTGGTGACGGTCTGGTGCCGGTACAGATCC
>JALZCO010000533.1 GCA_030863015.1 Actinomycetota bacterium | reverse complement strand
GGCGGAGACCGCGCAGGCGGAGACCGCGCAGGCGGAGACCGCGCAGGCGGAGACCGCGCAGGCGGAGACAGCCCAGGCAGATACCGCGGAAGCCGAATCTCGGGACGTGAACACCGCTGAGGCTGGGTCTCGGGAGGCAGAGACTGCGGAGGCGGAGACCGCGAAGGCAGACACCGCGAAGGCAGACACCGCGAAGGCAGAGACTGCGAAGGCCGAATCCCTGGACGGGGAAGATCCAAAGAGGCGGTCCCACGAATCGTTCGTCGCACCGTCGACGCTAGCTACGCCGGAGATCTCTCCAGACAAGGTCACCGCGACTTCGCCAGAACCGGTCAATCCGGCGGCAGCCGAACCGGTCATCAACGACATCGGATCCGCTTCCCAGAAATCCACCGAACTGCTACCCACTGAGTCGTCGACCGACCTCACTCCATGGCGATCCGGAGCAGCACGGCACCGCCGCGGTGCGGGCACCCTGGTATGCGTGAGCGACTTGCTGCCCGCATCGGCGTTGTCGGCAGGACGCTCCGGACGGCGCCGCGCCGAGGAACCCGTCGAGGAGCGTTCTACAGAGACACCTGCTGCTGAGATCCGCCGGATCGGGGACGGCGGACCCGATGCTGGCAGCGTTGGCACTCGGCAGGCCGCGGATCGTCCGGATACCTCGTCGGTCCCGGTCCGCTATCCCTTGCTGTCCCGGCCCCCATTGGGTCCGTCGACCGCCCTAGAGCGCGAACCCACCAATGCTGTACCGCCGGAGGAGACCGAGGAGGTCCTGCCGACCCGGCGACTGTTCCCGGCTTCTGGACCGCCGCCGGCCCCAACACCGCGGGCGATGGACTGGGAGCCGGGCAGTGCAGGCTCGACGGGTGAAGGAGACTCCCCGCAGATGGGTCTCGGCGACTTGTTGGCCGAGGCGCTCGCCGCATACCAGGAAAGCCGTGATGCTCGGGCTGACGGAGCTGGCCTGGCCGGACCGCGCGGCGATGACGGTTGCGTCGCCGGCGACATCGAGAATGGCCGCGACGCGTCTCCTTACCGAGGCCCAGGCACGCGTTGGGCATCCGGTCTTCAGCTCGCTCCACCGATCGACCGACGCGAAGACGATCCCTCCGAGGCACTCACCAACCCCCTGCTGCGGCTACCAGATCTCACTGCTGAGCCATTGTGGATCCCTCCCGAGACAGGTCGCCGATCCGCGGCCGGAGACTAATGCCCTGCCGCAGATGTGATGTCCGGCTCAAACCTGGACGTCGCGACTGCGTCAAGTGCTGACCCGGGCTGGAATGGGTTGACCGAAGGGTGGGTATGACAGTGCCTGCGTTCAGCACGGACGTGGCGGTGCGCTGGTCAGATATGGACTTGTACGGGCACGTCAACAATGCGCGGGTGGTGACGTTGCTGGAGGAGGCACGCACTGAGCTGCTGTTCGGCGAAGGTGCCCGACGTGGTGCCGAGAGCCTGATCCACGGTGTGGTCGTCGTCAAGCTTGAGGTGCGCTACCGGCAGCCACTGGTGTACTCGGGCACGCCGGTGCGGGTGCGACTGTGGGTCAGCGAGCTGCGTGCCGCCTCTTTCGTGGTGGATTACGTGGTGTCGAGCGGTGACGGTGACGCCGTCACCGCGCGGACCTGGCTTGCGCCCTATGACACCGAAGCGCAACGGCCACGCCGGCTGATGCCCGCGGAGCGTGATTTCCTGGCTGCGTTTAGAGAGGGCGGCCACGATGACTGAGTTGCGGATTCCGGACCCTGTCGATCGGGATGATCTCGGCGCTTTCG
This sequence comes from Actinomycetota bacterium, assembly GCA_030863015.1. Lineage (GTDB taxonomy): Bacteria > Actinomycetota > Actinomycetes > Mycobacteriales > Pseudonocardiaceae. The sequence goes on along the minus strand of JALZCO010000533.1, from coordinate 1,867 downwards.
TCGCCCGCGCGGTCCGCCTCAAGAGCGAGACGATCGTTCGGCTGCGCAACGAGGACGGCCGGGTGCATGCCTGGGTGGTTACCCCGTTTGACACGCTGGTGACTCGTTCGGTGCGAGGGTCCGTGCTGCCTGGTGACCTCACCGTGCGGGGTTCAGACCTGCTGGCCGCAGTGGCGGTGGTCGACGCTGCGGTGGTGGACCCCGGTAAGTCACAGGACGCGCTGTGGCTTTCGGCGCTGCCTCCGGAACAGGGCTGGCACGAGGTCGACCACGTGCCCGCCGAGGTGCTCGCCGATCTCGCCGACCAGGGTGCCGCTGTCGCCAGGGACAACCCCGGTCCACGCGGCGCCCCGCCTGCTGCACTGCTGGACCAGAAAGTGCTCACCGTCAGCGGGGGCGGATTCGACGTGAAAGTACCGCTGCGATGCCTGTTCGCCTTGTCCGGGATGGGATTCGTGGGTGGCCACGCCGCCGCCGAGACCGTCCGAGTGTCAGCCACCGACTCCTGGCTGCGGCTGGATGCCCGTTTTGGTGCGGTGCTACGCCGCCGGCATGCCCTGCTCCCCCTACTTGTGTGACGGTTAGGACAGCGACGGTTCGACGAACCAGACGGCGGTGTCGGGCGGGAGCGCATCGCCGCCCGGCGATAGTGGACCACTGGCCAGCAGCAGCTGCCCGTTCGGTAACGGAACATGTGTTTCGGAGGCGTTCAGAGCACAGACCAGCCCTCCTTCCTTGCGCAGGAAAGCGAAACATCCGGGCGGTGCGCCGTACCACAGCAGCTCGGTGCCAGCGAACGTCTCATGCTCGCGGCGCAGTTGCAGTGCCTGCCGGTACAGCGACAGCGTCGAGGCGGGGTCCTCCAACTGGGCCGCTACAGTCCGGTCCGCCCAGCCGCTGGGCATCGGCAACCAGGCGCCGGGGGTGGAGGTGAACCCGTAGGGTGGAGCGTTGCCCTCCCACGGCAGCGGCACCCGGCAGCCGTCGCGCCCGCGTTCGGTGCGTCCGGAGCGTTGCCACACCGGGTCCTGCAGCGCCCAATCGGGCAGTTCGACGTTCGGCAGGCCCAGTTCATCACCGTTGTACAGGTACGCAGGCCCGGGCAGGGCGAGTTGCACCAACGCCATTGCCCGCGCGCGCCGCAGCCCCACCTCGCCGCCGCCGTAGCGGGTCACCGGACGGACCGTGTCGTGGTTGGAGAGTGTCCAGGTAGCCGGTGCCGTGCTGTTCTGGACAGCCAGCAGTGAATGCTCAATGGCCTCGCGCACGCTGCCGGCGTTGAAATCCGCCTGCAGCAGCCGGAAGTTGAACCCTAGGTGTAGCTCATCGGGGCGGATGTAACGGGCGAACGCAGCGTTGTCGGCCACCCAAATCTCGCCGATCGCTACCCGCGCCTGGTACTCGTCGAGCACCTTGCGGATCATCCGGTGAATGTCATGCACACCGTCGGCGTCGAAACGGGGATCGGCGACGTCGGTATCGAGCAAGCCCGGGCAGGCCCTGATGGGCTGCGGCATGTCCGGCAATCCGGCAGGCTTTGCCATCCCGTGCGCCACGTCGATGCGGAAGCCGTCCACTCCCCGATCCAGCCAAAACCGTAGAGTCTGCTCGAAATCGGCGGCCACCTCCGGATTTTCCCAATTCAGGTCGGGCTGCTCGGGCGCGAACAGGTGCAGGTACCACTGCCCGGCGGCGTTGTTCGCCGGGGGCAGTCGGGTCCACGCCGGACCGCCGAAGGTACTGGTCCAGTTGTTCGGCGGCCGTGACCCACCGAAGCCGGAGCCGTCCCGGAAGATGTAACGGGCTCGCTCGGGGCTGCCCGGCTCGGCAGCCACGGCTGCCTTGAACCACTCGTGCTGGTCGGAAG
>JALZCO010000525.1 GCA_030863015.1 Actinomycetota bacterium | reverse complement strand
GGTCGATGAGATGGTGCTGACCGGCCAGCGCGCCGTGCCGGGTGTCTTGCGCAGGCAACGCTACCCATTCCAGCACGAGACCCTGTCTGCGGCGCTGGCCGCGGCGCTGGAGTAACCGGCGTAATGTCGCCCCCGTGACCGCCGATGCCGAGTCATGCCGGGCCATTACGGCACCTATTCACGTCCGCGAGCTAGGAACCGTCGATTACACACGGGCCTGGGAACTGCAACGTGAGATCGCCACCGCCCGCGCTGAGGGCACTGGGCCCGATGTGCTGCTGCTGCTGGAACACCCCTCGGTATACACCGCAGGCCGGCGGACCACACCCGGTGAGCGACCTGACGACGGCACGCCGGTGATCGATGTCGACCGTGGCGGGAAGATCACTTGGCACGGTCCCGGCCAGCTCGTCGGCTACCCACTGGTCGCACTCGCCGCGCCGATGGACGTCGTCGACTACGTGCGGCGCCTGGAACAGGCGCTGATCGCGGTGTGTACCCGACTGGGCCTGCACACCGGGCGGCTCGCGGGGCGGTCGGGAGTGTGGTTGGCGGCTGATCCGGTCACCGGCCGCCCGGAACGCAAGATCGCGGCGATCGGGGTTCGGGTCACCCGGGGGGTGACCATGCATGGGTTCGCCTTGAACTGCCAGCCTGACCTCACCGCCTTTGATCGGATTGTGCCGTGTGGTATTGCTGATGCCGGGGTCACATCGCTGACCGCGGAGCTCGGTCGGCCGGTCCCGGTGGCGCAGGTGCAGCCCGCGGTGTGTCGCGCCGTCCTCGATGCTCTGGACGGCGCACTTCCCGTGCGCGCCGATGAGCTACCCGGCCGCACCCAGTTGGCGTGGCCGGCGGTGATCCGATAGGCACGACAGATGAGCCGATGGAGCGCAGCCGACATCCCCGACCAGACCGGCCGCACGGTGCTCGTCACCGGAGCCAACTCCGGTCTGGGCCTGCGCACCGCCATCGCGCTCGCGGAGCACGGCGCCACGACGCTGCTGGCCTGCCGCGATGCTCAACGCGGACGGGCAGCGTTGGACCGGGTGCGGTGCAGTTCCGGCGGAGCGAACGCCACGCTGATCCGACTCGACCTGGCTGACCTCAGCTCGATCACCAAGGCCGCCAATGAGACCCGCTCGATCACCGGGGATCGGCTCGACGTGCTGGTGAACAACGCCGGCGTGATGGCCACTCCGCCGCGGCGAACCGTTGATGGCTTCGAGTTGCAGATGGGCACCAATCACCTCGGGCATGCGGCGCTGACCTGGCTGCTCGGGCCTGCACTTGCCCCCGGAGCGCGGGTGGTCACGGTGTCCAGCCTCGCGCACCGCAGCGGCGGGCTCGACCTGGACGACCTGGACTTCACGCGGCGGCGTTACAACCCGGCTGCGGCCTACAGCGCATCGAAGCTGGCGAACTTGCTGTTCACCTTCGAACTGCACCGGCGGGCTCGCGACGCCGGGCGAGACCTCGTTGCGGTCGCTGCCCATCCTGGCCTCACCGACACCGAACTGGTATTTAATACGGCTCGGATGCATTCAGCTGGGCCGTTGGCGCACGTTGCGCGATGGGGTAACAAGCTGATCACTCAGGGAGTCGCCGGGGGTGCGTTGCCGCAGCTGTATGCCGCCACCGCACCCGACGTGCACGGCGGGGAGTACTTCGGTCCGACCAGCCTTGGCGAGACCCGTGGAGCCCCGGGACGGGCGGCAGCAAGCGCCGCCGCCCGCAACGCGCACACCGCGCAGATGCTGTGGGAACGCACCGCCGAGCTCACCGGAGTGAAGCCGGACCCCGCGTAGGCTAGACCGGTGAACGTCACCTCCTCCAACCCTGACGTCAGCGCAGTACCTGACGCCGGCGGCCGCAAGCTGCTGCGGCTGGAGGTCCGCAACAGTCAAACACCCATCGAGCGCAAGCCGCCGTGGATCCGGACCCGGGCCACCATGGGGCCGTCGTTTCGTGAACTCAAGGGGCTTGTCCGGCGCGAGGGCCTGCACACGGTCTGCGAGGCAGCTGGTTGCCCCAACATCTACGAGTGCTGGGAGGATCGGGAGGCAACGTTTCTCATCGGCGGCGACCAGTGCACCCGCCGCTGCGACTTCTGCCAGATCGACACCGGCCGACCCACCGCTGTGGACCGTGACGAACCGCGACGGGTCGCCGAATCGGTGCAGTCGATGGGACTGCACTACTCAACGGTCACCGGGGTGGCTCGTGATGATCTCCCTGACGGCGGTGCCTGGCTTTACGCTGAGACCATCCGACAGATCCACATGCTCAACCCCGGCACGGGAGTTGAGCTGCTCATCCCTGATTTCAATGCCCGCACCGAACTGCTCCACCAAGTGTTCAGCGCCGCCCCCGAGGTACTGGCGCACAATGTGGAGACGGTGCCGCGAATCTTCAAGCGGATCCGACCGGCGTTTCGCTACGAACGCTCGCTGGACGTGCTGGCAGCGGCCCGCGACGCGGACCTGGTGACCAAGTCCAATCTCATCCTGGGCTTGGGTGAGGAGCCCGAGGAGGTCACCGCCGCAATGACCGACCTACGTGCCGCTGGATGCGAGATCCTCACCGTCACCCAGTACCTCCGGCCCTCAGCGCGGCACCATCCGGTGCGGCGGTGGATCAAGCCCGAAGAGTTCGTCGAGCACGCCCGCATCGGCGCCCTGATGGGATTCGCCGGGGTGATGGCCGGGCCGCTGGTCCGATCGTCTTATCGAGCCGGCCGGCTCTATGCCCAAGCGATCGCGCACCGCGGCAATCAGGTACCCGAGCATCTCACGCACCTGGCCGCAGCCGGCCCGGCCGCGCAGGAGGCGTCCAAACTGCTGTCCCGACGCTAGTCAGCTGGTCATACACAACCCGTTGCGCCGTATCCTTGCGGCATGGCCGCCAAGCTTCGCTCAAAATCCTCCTCGGTAACCTCGAAGACCAAGGACAAGGGAGCGGCGAAGGCCGCCAAACAAGAGCGCCGCGCCGCGTCGAAGCAGCGCCGGGCCCAGATCATCCAGGCCTTCAAGGTCCAGCGTCGCGAGGACAAGGCGCTGCTGCCGTTGATGGTCGGAGTGTTCCTGGGCATCACCGCGGTCGGTGTCGGGTTGGGCTTTTTGCTCGACCAGCTGTGGTTGTCAGTACCGATGAGCATCACCGTCGGCGTACTCGCGGCAATAATGATCTTCGGGCGGCGGGTGCAGCGCAACGTGTTCGCCAAGGCCGAGGGCCAGCCCGGGGCTGCAGCCTGGGCGCTGGAAAACCTGCGCGGCCGGTGGAAGGTGACGCCGGCCGTCGCGGGCACCGGCCAGCTGGACGCCGTGCACAGGGTCATCGGACGCCCCGGTGTCGTGCTGGTCGCTGAGGGAGCCGCACATCGGCTTAAACCGCTGCTGGCGCAGGAGAAGAAGCGGGTGTCCCGGCTGATCGGCGAGATTCCGATCTACGACGTCACGGTTGGCAATGGCGAAGGCCAGATCCCACTGCGCAAGCTGCCACGGCACCTCGCGAAATTACCGCGCAACATCAATGCAGCGCAGATCGACGTGCTGGAAGGCAAGCTGGCCATCCTCAACACCCGAGCCGCCGCGATGCCCAAGGGCCCGTTGCCGCAGGGCGCCAAGATGCGCAACATGCAACGCGCCGTTCGCCGTCGTTGAGGCCCTTCACCCCGAGCCCTCTACCCGACATGGAGACGTATCGGATCTTGGGAGCCGATTTACCCCGATATGTCTCCATGTCGAGGCAGCTGAATTGAGAATGCGCTCAGCGGGTCCGCAGCACGATGGTTCCGGCAGCCCGGTCGTGCAGGCCGCGGCCGTCGACGTCGTACACCACCGGGGGAATGACCAGGCACAGCAGCACGGTGCGGATCACCGCGGCACCGAAGCCGGCCCGGCGCCCGTCCGGCAGCGCGACCCGCAGCCCCGCCAGAGCATGCCCACCGGTGCGACCTGCGACCCCGATGGACAGCGCGGTCACCGCTGCGAACAGCGCCAACGCCGAGAACGCCGGGTTATCGGTGAGCAGCTGGGCGGCTGCGGCGCAGGGCAGCCAGTCGATCAGGATTGCCAGGATCCGGGGGCCAAAGCCGGCGGCGGAACCCGGTCCCTGCGCAGGCAAGCCCAACCGCTGACCGGGATAGTCCTGCCCGCCAGCGTCTGCGGCGGGACCTTCTGGGGATCCCGGAGGGCCGGTCAGCCAGGTCTGCGTCCACCTGCTCATCCGACCAGGGTAGGCCGCACGTGGGCTAGCATCAGGCACCGCCATCCTCGTAACCTTGGCGAAACAACGGGGTGATAGACGGGTAACACCTCCCTTTTAGGTTCGCCGCAGCGAACTGACCGATTGCGCCGGTACACAGCACAGTGCACGAAGGAGCGAACGACGGTGTTCTCCAACTCCGATGAGGTCCTGCGCTTCATCGCCGACGAGGACGTTGAGTTCATCGACGTCCGCTTCTGCGACCTGCCCGGCGTCATGCAGCACTTCACAGTCCCGGCCGCGTCCTTCGACGCAGACGTCATCGAGGAGGGCCTGGCCTTCGACGGTTCGTCAGTGCGCAGGTTCCAGTCGATCCACGAGTCGGACATGCTGCTGCTGCCCGACGCCACGACGGCTCGCATCGATCCGTTCCGGGTGCAGAAGACGTTGAACATCAACTTCTTCGTGCACGACCCGTTCACCCGCGAGCCCTACAGCCGTGACCCGCGCAATGTGGCGCGCAAGGCCGAGGAGTTCCTGGCCTCCACCGGCATCGCCGACACCGCCTACTTCGGTCCGGAGGCCGAGTTCTACTGCTTCGACTCGGTACGCTTCGATACCACACCCAACAGCGCATTCCACGAGATCGACTCGGTGGCCGGCTGGTGGAACACCGGTGCCGAAGAGGACGGCCGCAACCAGGGCTACAAGGTCAACTACAAGAGCGGCTACTTCCCGGTTCCGCCGACCGACCACTTCGCCGATCTGCGCAACGCCATGGTGACGAACCTCATCAGCTGCGGGTTCACCGTGGAGAAGGCGCACCATGAGGTCGGCACCGCGGGTCAGGCAGAGATCAACTATAAGTACAACACCCTGCTGCACGCCGCCGACGACCTGCAGCTTTACAAGTACATCGTGAAGAACACCGCATGGGCGGCAGGGCGGACGGTGACGTTCATGCCCAAGCCACTCTTCGGAGACAACGGCTCGGGCATGCACACCCACCAGTCGCTGTGGACCGACGGTGCACCCCTGTTCCACGACGAGTCCGGCTACGCCGGGCTGTCCGACATCGGGCGGCACTACATCGGTGGCATCCTGCACCATGCACCCTCATTGCTGGCGTTCACCAACCCAACCGTGAACTCCTACCACCGTCTGGTGCCTGGGTTCGAAGCCCCGGTGAACCTGGTGTACTCGCAGCGCAACCGGTCAGCGTGCATCCGGATCCCGATCACCGGCATCAACCCGAAAGCCAAGCGCATCGAGTTCCGCTGCCCGGACGCCTCGGGCAACCCGTACTTGGCCTTCTCCGCGATGATGATGGCCGGACTGGACGGGATCAAGAACGCCTACGAGCCCGCCGCGCCGATCGACAAAGATCTCTATGAGCTGCCGCCGGAGGAGGCCAAGGACGTCGCCCAGGTGCCGGCGAGCCTGGGTGCGGTGATCGACCGCCTCGAGGCCGACCATGACTACCTACTCCAAGGCGGGGTCTTCACCCCGGACCTGATCGAAACCTGGATCGCGCTCAAGCGGGAGAACGAGATCGACCCGCTGCGGCTACGTCCACATCCCTTCGAGTTCGGCCTGTACTACGACGTCTGATCAGTGAAGTGCCCTAGCCTGCCCGGCGGGTTGGATGGCATGCGGTGCAGTCGAACCGTGACCAGCTCGGCGTCTGGGTGCTTCCACGGCGACGTCACTGCCATCGGCGGGAGGGACTGCTGCTTGTGGGTGCACGGATCGCACCGGCGATGCTGTCGGGCAGCGGACCTCCCGCGATTTGCCATGTTCGGGTGGTCCGAGCACAAGCAGCTCCGCACGGCGTGCCCGAGGAGCACGCCGGCGGGGACGGCGACGCGGCGTATCAGTCGTTGTCCGGTAGGTACTCGCCCTTCTCGTAGTACTCGAGGAGTGCGGTCAGCGACGGGTAGTCGTAGGTGACCAGCTCGTCGCCCTCCCACTTGGCGCCCAGCTCCTCGGCCCACTCCACGTCGTTGAGACCGAGCGGCGCCTCGTTGGACCAGTGGAACGGCACCATCGTGCTGAACTTGTCACGCTGGCCCAGGACCACCCGTTCGCCCTCTGCTTTCGACCCTGTCACGGGCTCCGATGGTACTCCCGGGCTCGACCACAACCCGCTCCACTTAACTGTTCACTGACCTCTTGCCAGTGAACCCCCTGCGGACCCCGGCGTGCTGACCGTCGCTGTGCGGCTGTGCTGGTCTTGATGGCTGGTGTTATTCGGGTGCGTCAGCGGCAATGTCGAATGCTAGGGCCGACGCAACGTGCAGGGTGCCGTCATCGAACGCCCACTGCACCTGTGGACCGTCCTTGCCACGCAGGCGGACGTCGGAACTGGCACGCACCCATCAGCGGCCGCGGTTGACGAAGTACGGAAGCGGTGGGCTGGCCGACACCAGCGGCCATCCACTGGCACGGCGGTCCATCAGCCAACCGGGTTCAGCACCAGCGCATCGGCCGAACTCGCAGCGACACTGCACCGGCCTTGAGGCCACCTTCCTCAACGGCCACGGACAGCGGGAACGTCCTTGAACCCGGATCGAAAAATGAGGCTAGATACTGAACGACTGGCAGGTAGTGGTGAGGCCTCGTCTATGACTTCGGAACGGAAGGTTGGGGGGCGATGACGGCAGCAGAGCGGAGTGCGAAGCTCACCGATCGGTTTGTTACGGTTCTCGACGGCGCCCAGGGGCCTGCCTCTTCACTTTGCTACATGACGAGGCACCGTTCGCCTTAATGCGACAGGTTCCGCATGTGGTCCATTGAGTTTCGGGGAACGCGATGACGACGGGGGGGTCATGGGTAAACGCCAGCTGGCCGTGCTCGGGAGCGGATACGCCGATCGCAGTAAGTGCAGAACGAGAACGACGACGTCGCGATGATCGGCCAAGCCAGGGACCTGTTTTGTGACTACCAGCGGACCGGTCACCTCGACCTGCTCAACGCCTCAATCAAGTCGTTTCGCGACTTGGTAGCCACCATCCCACCCGATCACCCCGATCGCCCCCTGTACCTGTACAGCTTGGGGGTTGCGCTGCGGAGCCGGTTTGAGCGCACCGGCCAGCTAGCCGACTTGGACGAGGCCATTACCGTCGGGCGCGACGCGGCCAACACCGCGCCACCCGACCACCCCGACCGCACCGTGTACCTGTCCCAACTCGGTCTGGTGCTCCAGACCCGGTTTGAGCGCGCGCAGCAGGCCGATCTGGATGACGCGGTTGTCGCTGCTGGCGACGCGGTGAGCACCACGCTGCCTGACCACCCCAAGCGCCACCCGTACTCGGCCATCCTGCGCCTGGTGCTGCATCAACTCGCGGGGATTTTCGAAGTGTCTTTGCAGTGGTTGGAGGGGTGGATCGAACGTCTCACCCAAGACCGCGGTCGCGGTCAATTGACGGCGCGCTTGGTCTTGCTGGCGTTGACGATCATCCTACTGGGCGCTGCTAGCGGGCTGGCCGGCGCGTTGGTGTTGCCGAAGACTTACGGAGCGCGCGCGGAGATCTTTTACGCCATCAACCGGGACCAGGGCGGTGACCCTCTTCGACAGAATCGTCAGCTCAGCACCCAGCTGGTGTTGCTGAAAAGCCGGGCCGTGCTCGGCCCGGTCGCACAGAAGCAGGATCGGCAGTTCGAGGACCTCGACAAGGACGTCAGCGTGAAGGTCCTGGACAACAGCGAGGTCATCCAGGTTGAGGCCCACGGTTCCACCGAGCTGGCCGCGATGCAGACGCTGCAGGCCGTGCTAGACGACTACCTGGCGCTTGCCGGTCAGCCCAGCGGAGTGGCCCGGGATCTTCAGACCCAGCTCGCTGATGCCCGCCAGAACACCACCCAGCTTCAAGTGCGGGTGCAGGAACTCACCACCGGGGTGTTGGCTGCAACCGCCACCCAGACTTCCCTCAACGACGCCCGGGCGCAGCTAGCCGCATCCTCAGACCGGGAGAAGGCGTTCCAGGCCCGGATCGACGAGGTGACACTCACCGGCCAGGTAGGACCGGACTCCCAGCTGCTGACGCCACCGTATTTCCTGCCCGATCCGGTGAGCCCGCAGCCGCTGATCGCAGCCGCAACCGGTGCGCTGGTCGGCTTACTCGTGGCCGGCGGGGTGGTGCTGATAGTCGTGGTAGGTGCCCGCCGCCGGACGACGCCATGAGGTTGGCTGTGGCCACCGCAACACGGTCGCGCCTCTGGCGAGGGTGCCGCCGCGCGCGTGCAGACCTACCACGTCTGATCGTCAAGCCGCTCTGGCGACGGCCATGGCGCGACGATCGGTTCCCGTGAGGATTGACTGTCGTAGTTGTGGTTGAGGGCGGCACGCATGTGCACAGTGGTGCCATTCGCGGTAGGTCGGATGTCTACTTCGGAAGTGAGATAGCGCATTACCGTCAACCCACGGCCGCGGTAGCCGGTGTCGTGGGTGGTGCGCCAGCAGCCGTGGTCGCTGATGGTGATCAGCAGTTGGCCGTGGTCAAGCCGGGCCTGCAAGTGCATCATCGGGTTGGGGTGATGCGCGGGGTACGCATGCTCGACTGCATTGGCCAGAGCTTCATAGACCGCCAGGGACAGATCGTCAACCAGGGCGGTCGGAGCACCAAGCGCCTGCAGCCACTCCTGGAAACGCACCCGTAGCTGACGCGCATTGTGGGGATTGGCCTCGGTGGCTACCTCGAGCAGGTTGTGATCCTGATAGATGGTGGTCCTCCCGGCCTTGTCCGGAGATAGGTTGACGCCGCAGGCCAAGGGAGGACGGTCTCCCTCTCCCGTCGCCCGTCGTCTGTCGCCCGCCGTCGCAGTCGAGATATGGCCTACCCTGCCGTGCAGCACCGTAAACCTGTCCGGCCGATCACCGCTGTGGCCCTTGAGCGGCTAGGATCAGGGCCGGCGGTTATGCAGCCAGCCGCTTGTCGTGGCACGATGCCCGACGGTGAGCACAGGCGTCGTGAAGACCCGCCGCGTTCATCGCGGTGCGGGCGGCGGGCGATGATTTCTGGTCTGGGAACTCTTAGTTGGGGTGCCTTCGTGATCGCAAACCAGCAGCGCCGTAGTCCTCGCCACTGGCGGTCGGGGTGGTGGCAAGCATGAAAAGGCCGGACACGGCCACGGACAAGCAGTTGACGGTGACGATCCTGCCCTGCTCTGAGGGCGGCGTGGTGGTACTGCGCGTGGTCGGTGAACTTGACCTGGCCACGGTGGGGCGACTGCGCGGTCACTTGGACAAGCAGCTGTCCGGCGCTTACCGGGTGGTGATTGTGGACTGCACCGGCGTGTCATTCCTGTCTGCATGCGGTATCGGCCTGCTGATCGAAATCGCCGAACGGGCTCGCGCCGACGGAATAGGGCTGTGGCTGGTGGCAGATAGCCGCGTGGTGCTGCGCGCGCTGGAGGTGACCGGGGCGGACAAGCTGGTGCCTCACGCCAGCACGGTGACGCAGGCGGTGGCGCAATGCTCGACCTAATCCGGCGCGACGCGGGAAGGCTGGGGTGGCTTGCCGCTGACGGCGGTGACGATGTCGGCCGCGAGCTCGCGGAGTTTGACATTGCGGTTCTGCGAGGCCCGCCGAAGTAGGTCGAATGCGGCACTGGCGTTGCGGCGCTGTTGGGCCATCATGATCCTGATAGCCCGATCGATAACCGCACGTGAGGTCAATGCCTGGGCGCAGATTCTCCGCAGCTGTGCCTGAATCGGCCAGCTTATCGCGACGGCGACCGCGCCTGCGGCGTTGCCGGCGTACACCTCTAGCTGCCCATGACTCTCTTCGGTGAACGTGTTGCGCAGCCAGACTGTCGGCCACCTGGAGCACGGCGAGTCCAGCTCAGCCTGTACCTGGCACTGTGCATCGCGGAGTAATTCGAGGCGGAGGGTGGAAGCCAGCTTTTGCACCACGCAATCCCGCGATAGAAGCACCGACCGTTCAGCGTGATGATCCCACAAACCAGCCACCAAGGAGCGCCCCCACACGCCCACACAAGCGCGTTGGTGAGACTGCGGCGCACGTTGCTTAGGCAGTCGCCGGAACCGCCGCCGGCGTTGGGTCTTGCGGGGCGGGGGCCGCAGTATCCGCAGCTGTGGTCTCCACAACGACGGGGTCCTCGGTGGTGTCACCGGCGGTCGTGCCACCACCCTCGGTCGTGCCACCACCCTCGGTCGTGCCACCACCCTCGGTCGTGCCACCACCCTCGGTCGTGCCACCACCCTCGGTCGTGCCACCACCCTCGGTCGTGCCACCACC
>JALZCO010000520.1 GCA_030863015.1 Actinomycetota bacterium | reverse complement strand
GGTGGTGGCCAGCGCAGGCAGCTCGCGAGGGACGAAGTAACCGGCCTCCAGCAACTGCCGGGCGGTGCTCAACAGCGCGCTGGCCTCAGCCCCACGGGCTTGCCAGCGACGCGGCGGCACCAGCAGTACGGGCCGGCGATCCGGGTCGGTGGCGGCGCGGTACACCAGTGCACCGAGCCCGTCTTGGGCTGCCAGCGGGCTGGAGGTATCGGTAGGTCGGGAGAAGACACCGGTGACGTCATTGCCTGGTTGGTCAACGTGGCCCGCCAGCGCGCTGCTCAGCAGCGGGTCGACGAGCAGGCCAGCGGGGGCCGCACCGCGACTACCGGGCATGGTGGTGGCCAGATCGATGACGTCGTGGGCAGCCGCCGGGGGGGACATACCGTGCGGTTCCAGCAGCACGGCATGGGTTTGCAGCGCAGTCAGGTCGGCCAGGGTGCGCTCGTCGAGTACCGCGCCCGCCGGCCAGCTCACCCCGGTCAGCGGCTGCACCCCGAGCAGGTCGCTTACCAGCCGCACGCCGGTGCTGGTGGCCAAGGCTTCCAGGTCGGTCAGCCCCGCCCGGGACAGTGCCACCAGGTCAGGGTCGGCGTAGGGCAGCGGCAGAACGCACCGACCTTGGACCGCACCGCGCAGCCGATCAAGCCAGCTCTGCGCGTCTGCGGTGCCGGTGCCCTCGATGATCCCGTTGGGCTGCGCCACCCGGTAGCCGCGGCTCATCCCGTCGACCGTCTCCACCAGCGCCGGGTCGATCGCGACGCAGACGGCTGCAGCCAGCGGTGACCCTGGCGGCAGCACCTGTTCCAGTGCACCGAGCAAGCCATCGAGCCGGCCACCGGGAGCGATGTCGGCAGCCACCGGATCCGTTCCGGAGGGATCACTGCGGATCAGGATCGGTTCGCCGGGACCGGTGGGCAGCCGCGCGGGTTCCGCGGCCAATGGCCACACCACGGTCAGCGGCATCGGCTGGTCGGGCCGGCGCAGCACCGGCCCGGCCGGCTGGCCGGCAGCAATAGGGGGGATCCCCAGCACCGGCAGCAACAGCGGAACCGAGGCCAGCCGGGCGGTGCCACCGAACTCCGGCTTGCCGTTGAGATTGACCAGCACCGGGTACACGCCCGGTTCGTTGATCTGCAGCGACTCCAGTTCCGTCCCGCCGCGCAGCGGTACGTCCAGCCGAAACGGGACGTTCTGCCCCGGGGCGAGGTCGCCCGGCACGGGCTGGAACAGGGTTACCTGGGGCGCTTCGGGGACGTTATGGACGGCCCGGGTGGCTACGTCATCGGAGATCACCGGTGCGTCACGTTGCAGGCGAACTGCGAGCTTGGTGATGGGGCGGTCTCCGACGTTGACCACCCGGCCCTCGACTCTGAGTACCGGACCGCTGGAGACGGTGACCACCCGAGGTGACATATCCGCCAGCTCGAGTCGAGCCAGAACGTTGGGACGCTGGGGCGGTTGTGCTGGGAGTTGGGCTTGCGCCGGGGGGGCGCCGACCGCCAGCAACCCCAGCACCGCAAACAGGTAGGCCGCGGTGATCCGGTAAAGCCTGCGTCTCACGCCGTATCCGCGAGCATCTCAGTGGCGCGACGGACGAGGCGACGCTCGTCGGCGTAAGCCAACCGCGCTGGCAGATCGGCCAGCGGCACCCAGGCCACCTCGGTGACCTCGACGTCAGCATCGGACAACTCCCCACCCAACGCTCGCAGCAGGAAGTGATGCACCGTCTTGTGCACCCGGCGATCTTCGGTGACGAACCAGTAGTCGATGCTGCCCAGGGAGGCCACCACCGCGCTATTGATGCCGGTTTCCTCCGCGACCTCGCGCACTGCCGCTTGCTCGACCGTCTCGCCGTTCTCGATGTGCCCTTTGGGTAGTGACCACAGCAGCTGGCCTCGCCGATCCAGCCGCCCAATCACGGCAGCGCGCCCGGTCCCGGTGTCGACCACCAGCCCACCAGCTGAGGTCTCCTCCACAGTGCGCATCCGGCCGGTCCGGCGCCTGCCCTTCCTGGCAAGGGTCCCTTCCTTGGCTCCCCCCTTCGCGTCCCCTTTACCGTCACCGCTTTTACCGTCACCGCTTTTAGTGTCACCGCCGTGGCCGGCCCTGCGCCGGCTGCTGCGGCCATGGCCACTTGCGTCCCGGGCGGCCTTGTTACGGCTGGACCTACCGGAGGACGGGGGCATGGCGCCGATGGTATATAGGCGAAGTCCGGCCTGACTGACGCGGTGCGGTGGTGCACCGCACCGTGACCGGCCTGGCGCCTCCCGCGATCACCGCCGGCGCAGTCCCAGGCGACGGGCCGTTACGCTGACTGGCCGTGTCGCCTTCTGTGACTTCTGGGCTAGGAATCCGCATCCCGTTGCTCGACGCAGCACAGCAGAATGCGGTTGTGGAGCTGTTCCGGATCGCGCCGGTGGCCGATGAGCTAGCCGCCCGGTTCACCGCGGCCGGTCATTCGCTGTACCTGGTGGGCGGCAGTGTGCGAGACGCCCTGCTGGGCAGGCTGGGCACCGACCTGGATTTCACCACCGACGCCCGGCCCGACGCCACCCGGCGAATCCTGGATGGCTGGGCCGACGCTGTGTGGGACACCGGAATCGCCTTCGGCACCATCGGCGCGACCAAGGCCGGCACCCATTGCGAGATCACCACCTACCGGGCTGACCGCTACGACCGGGTCTCGCGCAATCCGGACGTCGTCTTCGGTGACACTGTGGAAGGCGACCTCGCCCGGCGCGACTTCACCGTCAATGCGATGGCCGTGCAGCTACCGTTGCAGGGGGCCGGCCGGTTCGTCGACCCGCACGGCGGGATGGCCGCGTTGGCCCGCCGTGAGCTGGACACCCCCGCGACGCCGCAGGAATCCTTCGCTGACGATCCGCTGCGAATGCTGCGCGCGGCCCGGTTCGTCTCCCAGCTCGGTTTCACCCTCGCCCCGCGAGTGCGGGCGGCACTGGTTGAGATGGCACCCGAGATCCGTCGCATCACCGCCGAGCGGGTGGCCGCGGAACTGTCCAAGCTGATGCTCGGTGCGGATCCGCGGGCCGGTGTGGAGCTGGTGGTGGACACCGGGCTGGCCGACCACGTGCTGCCCGAGGTGCCCGCGATGCGCCTGGAGATCGATGAGCATCACCAGCACAAGGACGTCTACGTGCACTCGCTGACGGTGCTTGACCAGGTGATCGCGCTGGAGGACGGCGAGCCTGACCTGGTGCTGCGGCTGGCGGCGCTGCTGCATGACATCGGCAAGCCGGCCACCCGCAGGCACGAGTCCGGTGGCGGGGTGAGCTTCCACCATCACGAGGTGGTCGGAGCCAAGATGGTCCGCAAGCGGTTGCGCGCCCTGCGCTACCCGACGCAGGTCGTCGAGGACGTCGCCAAGCTGGTGTTCCTGCACCTGCGGTTTCACGGTTACGGCAGCGGTGAGTGGACTGACGCGGCGGTGCGTCGCTACGTCACCGACGCCGGGGACCTGCTGCCGCGGCTGCACAAGCTGGTCCGGGCCGACTGCACCACCCGCAACCGCCGCAAGGCGCTTGCGTTGCAGCGTACTTACGACGATCTCGAGGCCCGTATCGAGCGGATCCGCGCTGAGGAGGATCTGGCTGCGGTGCGCCCGGATCTGGACGGCAACGCGATCATGGAGCTGCTCGGGTTGCCACCGGGTCCGCTGGTGGGCCGGGCATGGCGGCACCTCAAGGAGGTCCGCTTGGACCGGGGCCCGCTGTCTGCCGAGGAAGCTGAGGCCGAGCTGCATCGCTGGGCACAGGAAAACGGCCTGGGCTGAGCCACGCTGGCGTTGACGTAGCGTCGGTACCGACCCCGCGGTATCGGAAGGATGTCTTCATGCACAGTAACCTGTTCGCACCCAGCCACCAGGAGACCGAGACCACCACGCCCGGCATGGTGCTGCAGAACTCGAAGATGCTCAAGATCGAGCTGGTTGGCGAGGTGCTCGCCCGGCAGGGCTCGATGGTCGCCTACCAGGGCGAGGTTCAATTCAAGGCGCTGGGCTCCGGTGGCATCGGCAAGTTCCTCAAGCAGAGGTTGACCGGCGAGGGCATCCCGCTGATGAAGGTCTCCGGTCAGG
>JALZCO010000513.1 GCA_030863015.1 Actinomycetota bacterium | reverse complement strand
GAATGAGGATTCAGCGTGTCTGCTCTTCGAGGCCCTTCAGGAGTGGCTTAAATGAGCACCGCACTGAAGCGGGTTGCCACTTCCAGCCTACAGTCGAAAGCTGAGGATATAACTTCTCATTATGGCTGTAGAAGGATCTTGATTGCGCCGTCTTGCTTCTTCTGGAAGATCTCGTAAGCCTGCGGTGCGTGGGCCAACGGCAGCGTGTGAGTAGCGAAGCCTTCCACACCCAGGGGGTCGTCATCGGAGAGCAACGGCATGATGTCGTTCACCCACCGCTTGACGTTGGCCTGCCCCATCCGTAGCTGGATCTGCTTGTCGAACAGCGTCAACATCGGCAGCGGGTCGGTCATCCCGCCGTAGACTCCGACCACGGAGATCGTGCCGCCCCGACGCACGATGTCGATCGCCAGATAGAGGGCACTGAGGCGGTCGATGCCCGCTTTCTGCATCAGCGTCGCCGCCACCGGCTTGGGTAGCAGGCCCGCCGCCTGCTGGGCGATCTTCGCGCCGGGCGACCCATGGGCCTCCATCCCCACGGCGTCGATGACCGCGTCGGGTCCACGACCTGCAGTCATCCCGCGTATCACGTCGGTGAGGTCATACTGGTGCTCCCGCAGATCGAGTGTCTCGGCACCATGCAGCCGACCACGGGCAAGGCGCTCGGGCACCAGGTCGACCCCGATCACCTGTCCGGCGCCCCGATGCCGCGCGATACGTGCGGACATGTCGCCGATCGGGCCAAGGCCGAGCACCACGACGCTGCCGCCAGCCGGGATCCCGGCGTACTCGACCGCCTGCCAGGACGTGGGCAGCACGTCGGAGAGGTAGACGAATCGCTCGTCGGGTGGACCGTCGGGCACCGCGATCGGCAGCGTGTTGCCGAAGGGAACCCGCAGGTACTCTGCCTGGCCGCCCGGCACCTGACCGTAAAGCTTGGTGTAGCCGAACAGCGCGGCTCCCATGCCGTGCTCCCGGACCTGCGTTGTCTCGCACTGCGAATGCAGTCCCTGCCCGCACATGAAGCACGTGCCGCAGGAGATATTGAATGGAATCACCACGCGCTGGCCGGGGCGGATCTCGGTGACGTCTCCACCGACCTCCTCGACGATCCCCATCGGCTCATGGCCAAGAATGTCACCTTCGGTCAAGAATGGCCCGAGCACCTCGTAGAGATGCAGATCAGACCCGCAGATTCCGGTAGAGGTGATGCGCACGATCGCATCCGTCGGCTCCTCGATTTTCGGATCCGCAACGGTGTCGACACGGACGTCGCGCTTGCCATGCCATGTCACTGCCTTCATGCGTCCTCCTCGATACCTACCTGAGTCGATCCGGGCGATTTCTCATCCGACAGCTGACGGCGCCTAAGCGGTGTCACGGCCGGTCCTTCCAGCACCGAGCCGTCGACATCGAAACGTGAACCATGGCAGGGACAGTCCCAGCTGCGCTCGGCGCCGTTGAAACGCAGCAGGCAGCCCAGGTGGGTGCAACGCAGCGACACGGCATGCAGGGTGCCGTCGGATTCGCGGAACGCGCCGACCTTGCCTAGACCATTGCGTACGACCCGGGCTTCACCGGCCGGCACGTCGGCGGCGCTGGACACCTCGGCGGGGATAATCCGATCAACGATCAGATCCGTTGCCGCCTTCGCATTGATCTTCACCAGCCGCGACGCGGACCGAAGTGAGATCCGGTGCGGGCGGAACCGGTCCGCCCACGGCTCGGGCTGCCTGCCGCTGATGAGATCGGCCAGGATCGCCGCGGCCATGGTCCCGCCGCTGAGGCCCCACTTCATGAAGCCCGACGCCACATACACTCCGGAGGACACCGGCGTGTACCGGCCGATGACCGGTAACTGGTCATAGGACGTCGGATCCTGCGCGGACCATCTGTGGCTGATGTGGGTGACGTCCCAATGCCGGCGCGCGAAGACCGCCAGCCGCCAAAAGCGCCGTTCGTCGACTTCCCGCGCTCCGGTGGGGTGGCTCTCGCCGCCGACGATGAGAAGGTCACCGTAGGTGTTCAGCGACCGGGTGGGGCTTCCCGCATTGATCGACATCCCGGTGGGCAGCAGGCCCCGCACCGCGGCGGCGATGCAGTAGGAGCGGGTCGGTTCCAGCCGAGCGAAGTAGCCGCCACGATCAAAGGCGGGGTAGTGCGTGGCGACCACCACATGACCGGCGCTCACCGTGCCGCCGGTGGTCGTCACCCGGCACGGCCTGCCCTCGTGCAGACCGGTGGCGCGGGTGCCCTCATAGATCTCGGATCCGGCGCGACGGATCGCCTCGGCAAGCCCGCGCGCGTACCTCACCGGATGCAGCGCGACCTGATCGTCCAGCTGGACCGCCCCGGCTACCGGGAAGGGCAGATCGACGTGGTCGGTCCACCTCACCGGCAGTCCGGCGTTATCGGC
>JALZCO010000510.1 GCA_030863015.1 Actinomycetota bacterium | reverse complement strand
TCTCTCCACTGGGGCACCATTCTCGTCAGTTGGCACGGTGGAAGTGTGCCATCCCGCCATCAACCACGACTACGGATACCCGTAGGCGGATGGCCCAGGCTCGATTGCGGACCGATGAATAGTGCCGGTTCCCGGTCACGCTGACCCCGCTCGGTATTCAGTATGGAACGGCCGGCTCCAGCAAGGTCCGCATCTGACGTGGATCATGCGCCTCTCGGCGAATGGAGCCGACATACGGAAAGGAGCCGGCCATGTCCAGTCTGGCGCATCGGGGATTCGTCCACCTCGGGATGGACGTGTCCAAGGATTCGATTTCGGTAGCGATTCTCGAGCCGCACCGTGACCACGCGGCCGTCGACAAGATCTTCCACGACGAGGCCTCGGTGCGGCGCCTGGTCCGACGTTTCCGGAACCCGGCCAGAGTGTGGGCCTGCTACGAGGCCGGTCCCACCGGCTACGAGCTCTACCGCCTGTTGGTGTCACTCGGCGTGCGCTGCGAGGTGGTGGCGCCGTCGTTGGTGCCCAAGGGAAAAGGCGACCGGGTCAAGACCGACAAGCGTGATGCACGGCGGCTGGCCGGACTGCACCGCGCCGGCCAGCTCACCGCCATCGGCGTGCCTTCACCGGAGGAAGAGGCGGTTCGCGACCTCTGTCGCATCCGCGGCGACATGGTCAACGACCTCACCAGAGCCCGCAACCGCCTGACCAAGTTCCTGTTACGCCACGGGCGCGTGTGGCGGGGCGGTTCCAACTGGACGCTGCTCCACCAGCGGTGGTTGGCCGCCCAGCACTTCGAGCACCCCGCCCTAGCCGCCACCTTCGCCCACTACCGCTCGACGGTGCAGCTGCGCGACGCCTCACTCGAGGCGGTGGAGGCCGACCTGGGACGTTGGTGCGAGCAGCCACCGTTCGGCGATGCGGTGCGCCGTCTGGCCGCCGAGGTGTTCGACTGGCATCGCTTCGCCTCCGCTCGCCAGTTCATGAGCTTCACCGGCCTCGTCCCCGACGAGCACTCCAGTGGCGCAACCGAGCACCGCGGCCACATCACCAAGGCCGGCAACGCCAACCTCCGGGCTCAACTAATCGAATCGGCCTGGGCCTACCAGCACCGCCCCGCGGTCGGGGCCGGTATCCGTGCTCGCCAGGAGGGACTGCCGCCGGAGGTCGTCGCTCGGGCGTGGGCCGCCCAGGTCCGGCTGTCATCGCGCTTTCGGTGCCTGGCGGCGCGCAAGAACGTGCGCTCGGTGGTCGCCGGTGCAGTGGCGCGGGAGCTGGCCGGCTTCTTGTGGGCGGAGATGACAGCGGCCTGAAATGACGACCACATCGACCCCCTCGTGATCGGCACCGAGGTGATCGAGTCCTCCACCACGTGCCGGGGCACCGCCGCTGCAGGGCTGACCCCCGCGGGCATTACGTCCACCGTCATCCAAAGCGTCAGGGACGGCGATATTCAGGGGCACCGACCTGCGTATGGCTGCACTGCGATTCCGATTCGCGTACATCATTGTGGCGGTTCCCCGATCCGCTCGGCCCCGGCACGTGGTCGAGCACCGACACGTTCACCACCGTCGTCGAGGGGCCGCGAGTAGCAGCCTCCTCCCCGGCCTCAACACCGTTCGTCCTCGGCCTTCGGCCTCCGGGCGCTGCGTGTTGACCCCGGGGCCCCTCCGCCTGCTCAGTCTGCGATCAAGGCGCCGAACCCGTGGTTCGGCGCGCCCCGAAACGACTCACGCGGTGCGGCGACGGGGGGGCCTTGACAAACCGTTCCACATCATTGCCCGGACGGAGCGCTCTCGAGCGGGGTTGCCGCGCGCACCGAACACCTGCACGGTCGTTGGACTTGTCCGAGGATCTTCTTCGCAGGCCGTGTCGTCGAAACATTCGATGGCTATGTCCCGTGGCGGAATGCCCATTCCGCGCAGGTCTATCCAGCGGCCACCGACCATCCGGACAGCCGCCCAGAGGTCGTCCTCCATGCTAATCATTCGAAAGTCAGTCGGCTGATCGTCAACCACGACGCTCAAGCGTCCTTCGCTGATGATCCGCGCAGAGCAGCGGCCAGGCGTGGGCCGGGGAGAGATGAATGGGTAACCGTGCCGGGACGAGCCACAAAGTGCGTTCCTCGCCGCTGGCTCCGCCTCGAGCGAGGATGATCCCGGCGTCGTTGACGTCCAGGGCCGAAGAAACGAACTCCACGCCGCCAGCCGGGATCAACTGGTTCAGATCCTGCAACCCCGCGGTGGGAGACCACCGGAAGCCGTCTCAGCCCCACTC
>JALZCO010000506.1 GCA_030863015.1 Actinomycetota bacterium | reverse complement strand
GTGATGGTCGGCAAGACCTTCAAGGGTTTGACCGATCAACTGCTGATCTGGCAGACGCAGGTGCTCCAGGACATCGCCGTGCAGAACGTCGCCCAGCGAACCGACCGGCACGTCATGCGCGTCCGCCCCGAGCTCGTCGTAGAAATCGAACTGGATGGGGTGCAGACCTCGTCCCGGTACCCGGGTGGAGTGGCATTGCGGTTTGCTCGAGTGCTGCGGTACCGGCCGGACAAAAACGCGAGCGACGCCGACACCATCGACGCCGTGCGCGCACTGCTGACCATTTCATTCAATGGGAGCGATCTCCCATCGCCGTGACAATCACTGTCAGGTCGGTGCATCTTGAGTTCGCGAAAGGCCGTCCGCGCACCACCTAGGGCGCGGGACGGTCCCTCGTCCGTACTGTGTCATCCTCTGACAGTTGCTGGTGGCGGATTATCTTCACACACCACGTCACTTCCATAGTGGGGTAGCTGGTCGTCCCGAACCCAGCCCTGGGCTCCAGTCGAGGTGTTGCGCACGAAAGTCCACGTACCACCGTCTCCGGGGGTGTAGCAGAGGTAATCGGCGCGCTGGTCGTGCAACCCCTGGCCTGTCTGTATGCAGCCATTACTGGGGCCACTGCGCAAAGTAACGGTATTGGCCGGGAAGTTTTCCCAACCATGGTGGTCCTTGTCCGGGTAGCTAATGCCACAAGCTACCGTATTGGAAGCTCCTACTCCGGGGCCCTTCTTTTGTGGTGTAGGCGCGTCGGCGCTTGCCGGCACTGCCATGGCAAGTGTGGCCGTGGCCGCAGCCAGCACCGAACCGGCCACGCGTGCGGAGGTCCAAGACATACTGGATGCCCCTCTCTAATCATCTCGTGGAAGAAATCCCAGGTCCCCCGCTCGACCGTCTCCCTGGGATTGGGACCGCTGCGTTGCGGTGACTACGCTAGGTTCCACCGCTTTCCTGCTGCTTTCCTTCCGCTTGCTGCCCTCCACGGACGGTGGCGCGCTGCGTGCGCCGCGTGACCGTCAGGGGCCCCTGTGGTCAGTGTGCTGGGCCTGCACACCGATCGAGGGAAGTCCGGTTACCAAGTGGCATCATGTGGTTACACTCGGTGCCAAGCTTGGGGGGTGAGAATGGACTTCGAGGTGCTCGGCCCGCTGCGGGTTCGACACGGTGGGCAGCCGACCCGGCTGTCCGCCCCGATGTCTCGTACAGTGCTTGGGGTCTTGCTCACCCGGGCGAACACGCCTGTGCCGGTGGACGTTCTGGTGGATGCACTCTGGACCGGCCAGCGAGACCCGCGCGCGACCAAGAAGCTACAGCTGCACGTGCATCGGCTACGGCGGATCTTAGATGATCCGGCGCGGATTCGCTTTGAACACGGTGGGTACACACTGCAGGTACACCCGGGCGAGCTTGATGCCGAGCGATTCGAGTCCACGCTCGCCGAGGGCACCGCCGCTAGCGAGCCCACCCGAGCTGTTGCACTGCTGCGCATGGCACTCGCACTCTGGCGCGGAGAACCTTTCAGCGATGTCACCGATCTGCCGCTACTGCGTGCCGAGGCCGACCGGCTGGCCGAGCGCCGGCTGGCAGGCCTTGCCCACCTTTACGCCGTCGAGCTGGCCTGCGGCAATGCCAATGCGATCATTCCGGAACTCGTCGAGTTGGCCGCGCGCCACCCGATGCGGGAACAGCTGCAGGGACTGCTGATGACCGCGCTGTACCAGGCAGGCCGGCAAGCCGAGGCGCTGGAGGTTTATCACCGCACCCGGGGCGCGCTGGTCGAGCAGCTCGGGTTGGAGCCCGGTAACGAGCTGCAACGTCTGGAGCACGCGATCCTGATCGGGGACCCGGTGTTGGAGGCTCCGACGACACCCGCCATCACCCCGGCACAGTTGCCCGCCGATATCTCCGACTTCACGGGACGTAAAGTCCAGCTCGCCACGGTTGCGCATCTGGCCGCCGCAGCGGATCGGCGCGCAGCGGTGCTCGTTGCCATCACAGGTAAGGCCGGGGTGGGAAAGACGACCCTGGCAGTGCACGCCGCGCACCAGCTGCGGATGCATTACCCCGACGGGCAGCTGTTTGTGGACCTTCGTGGTGTGCAGGCCCGCCCACTGGCCCCTGCGGACGTGCTGGCACGTTTCCTCCGTTCGCTCGGCGTGAACCGCGCAGCGATTCCGGAGGACGTCGAGGAACGGGCCGCCTTGTATCGCAGCCGGTTGGCCGACCGGCGGCTGCTCATCGTGCTGGACAATGCGGCATGCGAGGCTCAGCTGCGACCGTTGCTGCCCGGCACACCCGGTTGCGCGGTGCTTATCACCAGCCGGGCGCGCTTGGCTGGTCTGAACGGCTCTCGGCTGGTCGATCTGGACATTCTCGAATTCGATCAGGCCGTCGAACTGCTGGCCCGGGTTGCCGGGCCGCTGCGGGTGGCGGCCGAACCTGGGGCAGCCAGAGAGATCGTGCGGCTGTGCGGGTTCCTGCCGTTGGCGGTCCGGATCGCCGGAGCACGGCTGGGCGCCCGACCGCACTGGCGGCTGGAGCGCCTCGAAGCCGA
>JALZCO010000501.1 GCA_030863015.1 Actinomycetota bacterium | reverse complement strand
CCACAAGCGGGTCCTCCTCGCCTTCCGGTGAGGGATCATGTAACCCGCGACCGGCCGTCCAACGACTCAGCCACGATCCCATCACCGGAACCGACGTCCTGCACCCCCCTGCGACCCCGTCTCCACGATAACGGCACCCGCATCGCCGGCCTGCGGTTCACCGACCCCGCGCACAAGCACTCCGGCATATCCTGCTGATGCTTCGGATGCACCCTGGCGGGTTCCTCAGCAAAGACCTCCGCGAGCTGCTCACCGAACACCTCGGCCGACATCCCGGCACGATCACCCCAGGCCAGACCGCCTATGACCTCCGGCGACTGCGTGAACACGGCCTCATCCAACGCATCCCACACACCCACCGATACCACGTCACCGACACCGGCCTACGCGATGCGATGTTCCTCACCCGCGTCCACGACCGCATGCTGCGCACCGGACTGGCCTAGCTCCTCGACCCCACCCCGACACAGCTCCGCAAGGCCACCGGTGCCTACCAGACCGCGATCGACAACCTCACCCATCGAGCAGGCATAGCCGCCCTACCGACCGGCTCCTTCCCCAGATACAGCTCGACAACCACAAACTTGACTCGGTCTTACCGGCTTCGCCGGTTCTAGCTCAGCTAGTCGAGGCCCACGACGAATGGCAGGTCAGCGATCGCCGCTACCTGTCCGAGAGCTCCATGGCCACTCTGACCGTCACAGCCATCGGCGAGGAGACGATAGCGCAACCCGAACTCATCCCGGCATAGTCATCACCACGCTGACAGCCGGGGTGCAAACGATCTATACACACTGCGCGGCGTGACCTCGGTGACGGATAGTGATCGCCCGCGCTTCGTCTGTCACGCACCGAGCCTGCCACCGAAACTCTCTAGCTCATGTCCCGCGTCTCGCTTGAGCAGTTACCTTGAGCGTGAAGCAGACGGAGATGGAGGAGCGGGGGCCGATGGCGACTCACCTTATTGCCATAGGCGGGGGCGGGTTTTCTGCCCGCGCAGAACCTAGCCAGCTCGACGCGTACGCGCTGTCTCTTGCCAACAAACCTGCGCCGACCGTCTGCTTTTTGCCAACAGCATCCGGTGACGCAGCCGGGGACATCGAGCGTTTCCACGCGGCATTCCGTAGAATTCCTTGTGAGCCATACACTGTTGACCTCTACCACCGGGATACAACGCCCTTATCAGCCACACTAGAGGATGTCGACGTGATCTATGTAGCCACACTAGAGGATGTCGACGTGATCTATGTAGGAGGCGGATCGACTGCGAACCTAATAAGTCTGTGGCGCTTGCATGGTCTTGACACGGCTCTCAGCAACCGCGCGGCCGCTCGATCTCTCGTCGTAGTGGGAGTGAGCGCGGGAGCACTCTGCTGGTTCGACGGCGGGATCACGGATTCGTTTGGCCCATTGGTGGTATTGCAAGACGGGCTTAGATGGGTAAGTGGCAGCTTCTGCCCGCACTATGATAGCGAAGCGGATCGGCGGCCGACCTTCCACCGAGCTATTAGGCGTCAAGAACTCGCAGCTGGTTATGCCGCTGACGACGACGCCGCGCTTCACTTTATCGATGGCGCACTACACGCGAGTCTAGCCGAACGCAGGGATGCGCGAACATATTCGGTCGGCCGAGGTAACGGCGGTGTCATAGAGACTCCGCATCATATGAAGATACTTTCATGACGGTTGCGGTACGTGAGCGTGGCACAGGTCGTAGCGCCTCACCCTCGTCAGCGGACTGCCGCACCGTCCAGGTGGGCATCCCGATACTCCCGGTTCGCAGGTCTGCTCCCTCACATATACGGCGGGAGGTGGAGGTCATTGGGCCCGTTTGTACGGTCTGGGCGCTGCGAGCACCCGTGAAGGCGGGGGGCAAGGTCACCCATTCGGAGCGGGGGCACGCCATGTCAGGAGGCGGGACCATCTCGGCCATTGCCAGCGTCTGTTCCGCAGTGTCGCGGTCCGGGCGACTTCGAGAACCTCCTTCCCCTGAATACTGCAAACTTGGGTCCTGCAAGTGGGGCGGCTCGCCCGGAGATGGACGGACTGCTGATCGTCGCCATCTAGCCCTCTTCGCTCAGGCAACTGCGGGGAGAAATACGATCACCGCTTGCCGTACACGTACTCGATTCTTCCTATGCAACAAGCGATGACTACCGGCGCTACGTCACCCCCTACGGGCTGCACACCTACCTGCCCCGTCCTCTAATTCACCCGTCTGTAATTCGATCGACGCGCCGGACGGGTCTTGGACCACGATGGCGCATGGCCGTCCGGCTGCACCACCACCTCGGGGAATTCACCGCGCTGACCCGGCCGCTGCTGGAGGCCGATCCAGTCCGCCACACCATCGCCTTGACGGTGCTGGCTAAGGCTGTCGGGAGTACCCGATCCTAGTGCACCGCCGCCGGTGCTGGTCAGCGTCCACCGCGAGGGCATGCTGGTCGGTAGGGTCTGTTGCATCGGCGGAAGGCGAGGTCAGGCAGGCTGTATCGATGCGCTGTGGCCCTCGTCAAGTACCGCCACCGCGGTCTGGTTTCGCGCGGTTCCGCTTCCCTCCCGATGTGA
>JALZCO010000498.1 GCA_030863015.1 Actinomycetota bacterium | reverse complement strand
CTGTTGTCCATTAAGAACATCCCACTGACTTCCGTACGGGCCTTCTGTAGCTGGTCACTCTCGATACGACCGTCGCGCATCCGCACAACGCGCTGGGTGAACCGAGCGATCTCCTCTTCATGGGTGATGATCACGATCGTGCGGCCGGCATCGTTGAGTGCACCGAGCAACTTCATGATCTCAATGCTGGAGGCGGTGTCGAGGTTTCCCGTGGGTTCATCGGCAAGCAGAATCGCGGGATCGTTGATCAGCGCCCGTGCGATGGCCACCCGTTGCTGCTGACCGCCCGAGAGCTCGTTAGGCATGTGCTTTTGGCGCTCACCCAGCCCGACCTGCTCTAAGGTCCGCCGGGCACGATTGCGTCGAGCTCGCACCCCAGCGTAGGCCAAAGGAAGCTCGACGTTGCGGATTGCGTTGGTGCGGGGGATCAGGTTGAAGGACTGGAACACAAACCCGATTTTGCGGCTGCGAATTTCGGCTAGCCGGTTGTTGGACAGCCAGCTGACGTCGGTGCCGTCAAGCAGGAAGCGTCCGCTGGTCGGGACATCAAGACAGCCGAGGATATTCATGAGCGTGGTCTTGCCGGATCCGGACGTGCCCATGATCGCGACCATTTCGCCGTCATGGATGGTCAGGTCGATACCGTGGAGTACCGGCACCGCGACCTTACCTATCCCGTACGCCTTGCGGACATTCTCAAGCTGAATCATTTCACTCCTGCGCCTAATCGTGAGGCGCCGGCCGTCGCTACGGATCTGAATGCCTTTGCCGCCGTCGCCCATTCGGTCCGAGGTCTCAACGTCCACGCCTGGCCTCGCGGGCGTACTCGCGGACTCCTTTCGGTCTGGTCTGCATGCGTTCGTCCTCGTTGACGGTGTTCGGATCAGTGCTGCGATGCAGGCCACGGAGGCGAGCAGGGCTTGGTGGACTGACATCCCGAGTCGCGAAAATCGGAAGATCGACGGTTCGACCAGGCGGTGGCGGTCCACTTCCACGAGCGGCGAAATGTCTCAGTACGCCCGGATGAGGTATGTTCCAAGTGGTTCTGCAGTTTCGCCTCAGGTTCGGATATGTGTTGTTTCGGAAAGCCAGTTTCTCACGACGGTCACCGTGTTCGGAGTATGGGGTGGACATCTTTCAGAGATGCACTGCGCGGTGTCAGTTCCTGGATCGGTATGTAATGCACCGCAGCGGCTTATGCGATCCTGCAGCGCCCATGCCGGTAACCGAGCGCCCACGGCAGGAATCGGCGAGCACTGTCACACCCATGCCGGTCAGCACGCTGGCTAGCCCACTGCGGCGGGGAAAGCGGACGAACACACCGTGCCGTACCTGCTTGGTGAGTTTGGCTGCCTCAACCATGCCCACAATGTTGCCGCGGGCGGACCGAGCACACATCGGAGTGGAGTCCGAAACTTGGTATCGGACCCTGCTCCTACTTGCCCCGTTAACAAATGAGCCAAGTGGAGCTGCAAGCAGCGTCGACGCCCAGTGGTAGGCTAGCTGGTAAGCTTAGAGCTTGCGACTCCGCGATTTGAGCGCAGGCGGCGATGCCGCGTCCCGAACTTGCGGTGCCTTATATACGATGACATAGCGAGTGGTGCGCTCGACTAAAGTCGCAATCGCCTGCGGTCATCTTCTGGTCGATGAGCAATCGCCTTTCCCAGCGGCCGGGCACGCTGCGGTCACAAGCCTGTACTGGTCGCTGACTGATCGGCTTCATGTTCTTGATCTGATTTGGTGGGGCAACACCGCACCGCTGAACTTACGGACGGTGCGACCGGTGCACAACTTGCCGGCGTTGGTGCCCACCATGCCGTCATACAGTCCTCGATAGATCGTTTGCGTGCAGACTCGCATCGCTGGCTGATCGGGATGCGAGCGCGAACGACGGCTGTCCGCCCTTTCACTTGGCCAAGGACGCCGCCACCATCCTCGCCGAAGTCAACGATCACCCAAACTAAAGACAGCATCCTTGGACACTAGGCAGACCGGGGCGCGAAGAACCTTACGAGCAGCTTGTTCACCTCGGCGGGACGCTCGAGGTAGCCGAAATGCCCGCAACCTTTGATCTCCTCATACCGAGCTCCCGGGATCGCCTCGGCCACCTCACGAGCCAGATACGATGGAACCATCAGGTCGTCGGCGAAAGCGATTACCAGGCTCGGTACCCTGATCCTGCGGTATGCGGTCAGGCGATTCGAAAAATCTTCGACCTCCAGCTGAGCCCGCACGCCGGCGCTGATGCGAGATCCAGATAACTCGAACAAATCCAGCCATTCCTGCACCGCTGTATGATCGCTGAGCGTCCGTGGTGACAGATTCAACAAGGCAGTGATCGCCGCGTAGTACATCGACGGTAGCTCTATCCCCGCGTCGTACAGGGCACGCTCTCCCACAGAGAACATGGACTGTGCGGGGTCAGTCCGCCCGTGCGCAGCCATCATTA
>JALZCO010000287.1 GCA_030863015.1 Actinomycetota bacterium | reverse complement strand
AGCCCACACCCCGCGCCGACCTGGCCGCCTGGGCCGCGGACACCGTCCGGGTGCTGGGCATGATCGGTGCCAAGCTGGTCTTGCTCGGGCCGCCCTTCGATCAGCTTGCCCCGGTGCTCGACCACCGCGGGATCGGTTACCTGATGCTCGCCGACCTCGATGATCCGGCCGCTGGGCCCCTTCACGTGCCGGTGCCGGTGGGTGAGAACGACACCGCGCTGCTGCAGCTGACCTCTGGTTCCAGCGCGGACCCCAAAGCGGTCCGGATCACCCATGGCAACCTCTACGCCAACATGACCGCGATGGCGCAGGCCGGTGCCCTCGACCCGGACAGCGACGTCATGGTTTCCTGGCTGCCATTGTTTCACGACATGGGGATGGTCGGGTTCCTCACCATCCCGATGGCGCTGGGCTTGGAGCTGGTGAAGGTAACCCCCTCGGATTTCATGTCTCGTCCGCTGCTGTGGGCCGAGCTGATCAGCCGCCATCGCGGAACGATCACCGCGGCGCCGAACTTCGCCTACGCCATGCTGGCCCGGCGGCTGGCTGGCGCCGATGACCACTTGGACCTGTCCAGCCTGCGCCTCGCGCTCAACGGTGCCGAGCCCATCGAGCCGGCCGCGGTGCGGGCGTTCACCGCAGCCGGAGCGCGGTTCGGGTTGTCGGAGCGCTGCGTGGTGTGTGCCTACGGGATGGCCGAGGCCACTGTTGGAGTCTCCTTCGCACCGCTGGGCATGGGTATGCAGGTGGACACAGTGGATGCCGAGGCGCTGGAGGCGCGGCGGCGCGCGGTTCCAGCGCAATCATCCGACCGACACGTTCGAGCCTTTCCCCGGCTCGGGCCACCGTTGCCCGGGTTGGAGGCCCAGATCGTCGCCGACGACGGCCACCTGCTCGCGGAGCGCGAGGTCGGGCAGATTCGACTGCGCGGCGAGTCGGTGACCCACGAATATCTGACCGTTGAAGGACCGCGCCCCACCCAGGATCCCGACGGATGGCTGGACACCGGAGACGAGGGTTACCTCGCCGACGGTGAGGTGATGATCTGCGGGCGGCGCAAGGACGTCATCATCATGGGTGGGCGCAACATCTATCCGACCGACATCGAGCGGGCCGCGGGACTCGTCGACGGGGTCCGACCGGGAAACGTGGCGGCGGTGCGCATCGACGCCGGTGCGCGGCGAGAATCCTTCGCAGTGGCCGTCGAATCCAACCGCGCGGGAGACACCGAGGCCGAGCGCATCCTGCGCAAGGAGATCGCCTCTCGGGTGGTTGATGCGGTGGGCCTGCGGCCGGGCGTCGTGGTGGTGCTGCCCCCGGCCACCTTGCCCAAGACACCGTCGGGCAAGTTGCGCCGTGCCGCGGTCAGGGACCGGATCGCCCAGCATCTGCAGTCCTAACTGCCCCCGCCCCCTGCTCGCGTGTCCGCGTCTAGTGCACGGTGTGTCGGTATCTGGTGTCCCAGATCAATGCAGCTGGTTCTGGGTGGCGGCCAGCCCCTGGGCGAGCAGTTGCTCGACGGCGTCGGCGCAGCGGTCCACCAGCACGTCGAGCTCGCGGCGCTGCTCAACGGAGAAGTCGCGCAGCACAAAGTCGGCCGGGTCCATCCGCCCGGGCGGGCGCCCGATACCGAAACGCACCCGCAGGTAATCCCGGCTGCCCAGGGATGCTGAGATCGAGCGCAGTCCGTTGTGACCACCCTCGCCGCCGCCGCGCTTGAGCTTGAGCACGCCATGGTCGAGATCCAGATCGTCGTGGATGACCACCACATCGGTCGGCGGCACCTTGAAGAACCGCGCCGTCGCGGCCACCACCGGCCCGGAGACGTTCATGTAGGAGCGTGGTCGGGCCAGCACCGCGCGCCGCCCGGCCAGCCGCGCTTCCAGGACATCTGCTCCGGACTTGTGCGGCCTGAAACGCCCGCCCACCCGGCGGGCCAGCTCGCCGACCACCATGGCGCCGACGTTGTGCCGGTTGCCTGCGTAGCTGGGCCCTGGATTGCCTAACCCGACTACCAGGGCTACCTCGCCGGCGACCTGGTCGGTGCTGCCGTCAACGGTCACGGCGTCATCGAGGGCCGGTCAGGACTGCTCTTCTGTGGGCTCGGTCCCAGTAGGTGCCGTCTCCTCGTCGGGCATCTCACCTGCAAGGTCTTCAGCGGTCGGTGCGGCGACGACATTGACCACCAGATACTCCGGGTCGGTTCGCAGCTCCACGCCTTCCGGCAGTGTGATCTCACCGGCCAGGACGCGGGTGCCGACCGCGGCGCCGTCCACAGAGATCTCGAACTCGTCGGGAATCGACAACGCATCTGCCTCGATCTGCAGGGTTCCGAGCTCCTGGGTGACCAGAGTATCCGGGGCAGCGCTGCCGATGACGACGACGTTGACGTCCACCACCACCTTCTCGCCACGCCGGACGAGCAGTAGGTCGACGTGCTCGATGTAGCGTCGGAGCGGGTGCACGGTGACGGTCTTGGTCAGCGCGAGCTGCGGTCGGCCGTTGAGATCCAGGCTGAGCACGGCGTTGCTGCCTTGCTCGCGTACCACCCTTGCGAATTCCAGGGCGGGCAGCGCCACATGCTGCGGATCGCTACCGTGCCCGTAGAGCACCGCGGGAATTTTGCCGGCCCGGCGGGTGCGGCGGGCAGCGCCCTTGCCGAACTCCGTGCGCGGCTCGGCAGCGAGGCGTACCTCGGACACGGTGGACTCCTTCGCAGGTTTGAGGCGCGACGCCGGTGGGCGTGACGCCGGATCGCGGCGGACCTGCGGCGGTGGCGGCGCCCGCCCTCGTGACCGGATACGGGCGCGCCTAGCGCGACACCGCCGCGTCGATCACGAAAAGCGTTGAGCTCTCCCTCGCCGAGGCAACCCCCGAAGTATAGGGCTGCCGGATTCACCGGCATCACACCAGGGTGAGCAGTTTTTCGCAGTAGCGTGCCGTACGCCGTACACACCGTGCAGGAGGGCCCGACATGCCTGGCAGCGGGAGGGCCACACGCCGGGCAGGGCAGGGGACACGCCGGTGGAGGGTTAGGCGTTGCCGTCGAAGAGGCTGGTCACCGAGCCGCCCTCGAATACCTCATGGATTGCCCGGGCCAGCAACGGCGCGATGGACAGCACGGTCATCCCAGGGAAGCGTTTGGAGTCCGGGATGGGCAACGTGTTGGTAAAGATGATCTCGCGAGCGCCGCAGGTGGACAACCGCTGGGTAGCCGGATCCGACAGCACACCGTGAGTGGCGGCGATCACCACGTCGGTGGCGCCGTCATCGAGCAGCTCGCGCACGGCACTGACCACCGTGCCACCGGTGTCGATCATGTCGTCGATCACCACACACAGCCGGCCCTCGATATCGCCGACCACCCGGTTTGCGACCGCCTGATTGGGTCTACGGGGATCGCGGGTCTTGTGAATGAACGCCAGTGGCGTATTGCCCAGTGACTCGGCCCAGCGCTCGGCCAGGCGTACCCGACCGGAGTCCGGCGACACCACGGCCAGCGCACGCTCGGTGTAGGTGTTCTTGATGTGGTTGGCAAGCACCGGCAGTGCGAACAGGTGGTCCACCGGACCGTCGAAGAAGCCTTGGATCTGGGAGGTGTGCAGGTCCACCGTCATGATCCGGTTGGCACCGGCCGTCTTGAGCATGTCCGCAATCAACCGGGCCGAGATCGGCTCCCGCCCGCGGTGCTTCTTGTCCTGGCGGCCGTAACCCCAGAACGGCATCACGACGGTGATCCGCTTGGCCGACGCTCGCTTCAGCGCATCTACCATGATCAACTGTTCCATGATGGCGTCGTTGATCGGCGCCGAGTGGCTCTGGATGACGAACGCGTCGCAGCCGCGGACCGACTCCTCGAACCGAACGAAGATCTCCCCGTTGGCGAAGGAGTACGCCGACTGCGGGGTGACCGACACGTCGAGGTGCTTGGCCACCTCCTCGGCGAGCTCGGGGTGGCTACGCCCGGAGAAGAGCATCAGGTTCTTCTTCGGGATCGCCGACATCATGGAAAGGCTCATGCTCGCTCCTGGGCCTGCGGGTCGTCCTGCCGGTTCTGCTGCGCCCGCGCGGCCGCCTCGGCGGCGGGCGTGCCGGGCCGCCGGCGTGCCACCCAGCCCTCCACGTTGCGCTGCTGCCCGCGGGCC
>JALZCO010000461.1 GCA_030863015.1 Actinomycetota bacterium | reverse complement strand
GTTCCCGATCGGATACCGCGGCTACCACACCTACGACAAGCTCACCGCCGAGCTGGACGCGATCGCCGCAGCCCGTCCCGACCAGGTTGCGGTATCCAGCTACGGCCGCTCCGCCGAGGGACGCCCGCTGCCGCTGGTGAAGATCAGCGACGCGGTCCGCGTCGACCAGAACGAGCCCGAGGTGCTGTTCAGCTGCGCGCAGCACGCCCGCGAGCACCTCACCGTCGAGATGTGCCTGCACATCGTGCGGCGGCTGGCGCAGGGCTACAACACCGACCCGGCCATCACCGAACTGGTGAGGTCGCGGGAGATCTGGGTAGTGCCGACGGCCAACCCGGACGGCACCGAATACGACATCTCCAGCGGTCTCTTCGCGCTGTGGCGCAAGAACCGTCAGCCGACCCAGGAGAACACCGAGATCGGCACCGACCCCAACCGGAACTGGGGCACCGAGTGGGCCTGCTGCGGTGGTTCGAGCGCAAACCCCGGTAGCGACACCTACCACGGCAGCGCACCGTTCTCCGCTCCGGAGACGGCGCAGCTGCGGGACTGGGTGAACAGCAGGGTGATCGGCGGCGTGCAGCAGATCACCGCGCACATCGACTTCCACAGCTACTCCGAGCTGGTGCTCTGGCCCTACGGTTTCACCACTGATGACACCGGCCCGGGCTTGAACGCCTCCGACGCGGCAACCTTCCGCCGGCTGGGCGAGGCGATGGCCGCCACCAACGGCTACACCCCACAGCAGTCCAGTGACCTCTACATCACCGACGGCACGGTGGGCGACTGGATGTGGGCGCAGCACGGCATCTGGTCGTACACCTTCGAGATGTACCCCACCAGTCAGGCCCAGGGCGGCTTCTACCCACCAGAGACCGAGATCAAGCGCGAGGTGCAGCGCAACGACGCCGCGGTTGACCTGCTGCTGGCTTACGCAGACTGCGTCCGACGGATCACCGGGGACCGCTGCGCTCCTTGAGGACCCATGACTCACCGCCGGTGGCGTCGTGTCCGCTTAGTCGACAATGATGGGGACTTTGGCAGCATAGGGCGGTGGACACCGGCGGCACGGCGATCGTTCTCGGTGGCGGCGGCGTGCTCGGCGCCGTGCAGGTCGGAATGTTGCGCGCTTTGGTGGAGGCCGGTGTGCAACCCGACTTGGTGGTCGGCACCTCGATCGGAGCGCTCAACGGAGCGGTGCTCGCCGCACTGCCACCCGACGAGGCCGCCGGCCGCCTTGACTCGCTGTGGCGCTCGCCCGACGCGCAGGCCTTGTTCGCAGCGGGGACGGTTCGCCGGCTGCGCGAGCTGGCGCGCAGTGGAGTGGCCGCGCACTCGTCGGCTCCGCTGCGCCGGGCGCTGACCGGCGTGCTGGGCGACCGGCGTATCGAGGACCTGCCGGTGCGCTTTTCGTGCTGCGCTGCGCGCATTGAGGATGCCGCGGAGCACTGGTTCGAGGATGGCCCCGTTGTCGACGCCGTCATGGCCTCGGCGGCGGTGCCCGGGCTGCTGCCGCCCGCGGTCGTCGACGGCCGGCATTACCTCGACGGCGGCCTGGTCAACAGCATCCCGCTGGGCCACGCCGTCGAGTTGGGCGCCAACCAGGTCTTCGTGCTGCACGTCGGGCGCGTCGACCACCCGTTGCGACCACCGCGGCGGCCTTGGGAGGTGGCTCTGGTGGCCTTCGAAATCGCTCGCCGGCACCGCTATGCCCGCGATCTGGCTTCGGTCGGTGATGACGTTGAGGTGCACGTGCTGCCGGCCGGCGAGGGCGGCGCGCCGCGCTGGGACAGCCGAGCGGCGCTGCGCTATCGCGACGCAGCTGCGGCTGGCAACCGGATCGCCGCTGCGCACCGTGCGTCGGCCGAGTACCTACGGACCCGTCTGGGCACCGGGGGCCGGCGGTGAATCTCCCATCGCGGTGGGTCCGCCGGGTGGTGCTGGCTCCCGCCATGGTGCTGCTGACCGTCTTGGTGCTCACCACGCTGCCGCTGTGGATGCTGCTGGCCGCCGCGCTGTCGCCGTTCCTCCCGGGCCGGCTGCGTGCGCTGCGCGTGTTGTGGGTGGCCGTCGTCGCGTTGGTGCTGGAAAGCTTGGCGCTGGTGGCGCTGCTGGGACTCTGGCTTGCCGCCGGGTTCGGGCTGGCAATTTGCACGCCACCGTTCCAATACCTGCACTACCAGCTCGTCGGCTGGTACCTGCGGGTGCTCTACCGTGAGGCAGCCCGAGTGCTGCGGTTCCGGGTGGAGATCGAGGGCCCCGGCCCTGATGACTACGTCGACCGGCCATTGCTCGTGTTCTGCCGCCACGCCGGTCCCGGCGACTCGTTCCTGCTGGTCCACGCTCTGGTCAACTGGTACGCACGGGAACCGCGGATCGTGCTGTCCGAGGCATTGCAATGGGACCCGGGGCTCGACGTGATGCTCAACCGGCTGCCCAAC
Source organism: Actinomycetota bacterium (assembly GCA_030863015.1). Taxonomy (GTDB): domain Bacteria; phylum Actinomycetota; class Actinomycetes; order Mycobacteriales; family Pseudonocardiaceae. The sequence continues at coordinate 1,492 of JALZCO010000461.1, read as the reverse complement.
CGGTTCCTGCCCGCCGGGGGTGGCGAGCAGCTGCAACGCCGGATCGGCGAGCTCGCGACCGCACTGGACCACAACGACGCATTCGTGATCTTCCCTGAGGGCGGCAATTTCACCGAACGCCGCCGCCTCGCCGGCATCGCCCGGTTGCGCGCGCGGGGATTCGAGGACATGGCACGGCGGTCCGAGGAGATGCGCCACGTGCTGCCACCGCGCCCAGGTGGAGTCGCTGCCGCACTGGCCGCGGCGCCCCATGCCGACGTGGTGTGGGTGGCCCATGCGGGGCTGGACCACCTGTATAACGTGGTCGACATCTGGCGAGAGTTGCCTCTAGACGCCACCGTACGGATGCGCTGGTGGCGGGTGCCGGCCGCCGAGGTACCGCACAGCGAAGACGCCCAGGTCGAGTGGCTTTACCACTGGTGGAAACGCATCGACGACTGGGTCGACGAAACCCGGCGCTCGCCCTGAACCTCCGCTCGCCGACGCCTACAGGTCCAGGCCGAGGTCGAGGGCTGGGGCAGAGTGGGTGAGAGCACCCACCGCGAGGTAGTGCACCCCGGTCGCGGCGTAGGCCCGCGCGTCCGTCAGAGTCAGTCCGCCGGAGGCCTCCAGCTCCGTGCCTGAGCCTTCGGTACGGCGGACCGCCTCGGCACATTGCGCGACCGTCATGTTGTCCAGCAACACCAGCGACACCTCAGCGGCCAGCGCCTCGTCCAGCTCGTCGAAGGTGCCGACCTCCACTTCACACGGCAGATGCGGGGCGACCGCCCGTACGGCCGCGATCGCCGCGGTCACCGAACCAGCGACCGCCACGTGGTTGTCCTTGATCAGCACCGCGTCACCGAGCCCCATCCGGTGGTTGAGACCACCGCCGCAGCGCACGGCGTACTTCTGCAACACCCGCAGTCCCGGAAGCGTCTTGCGGGAGTCCCGGATCGCTGTGCCGGTGCCGGCTACCGCAGCTACCCAGGCCGCAGTGGCGGTGGCCACCCCGGACAGGTGGCACAGCAGGTTCAGCGCGGTGCGCTCGGCGGTGAGCAGCCCGGCCACCGGAGCCCGCACCGCCAGGGCGACATCTCCGGCGGCCAGCCGGTCGGCGTCCTGACGCCGGGCGATGACCTCATACCCACCGTCTCCGAGCACCGCGTCGAGCACTGCCAGAAAAATCGGCAGCCCGGCCAGCGTGCCGGGAGTGCGTGGTGACACGGTCGCTGCCGCGACAACCCCGGGGGGCACGCACGCCGCAGTGGTGGCATCCGGGCCGTAACGAAGGTCCTCCGCCAGCGCGGTGTTGACGACCCGGTGCACATCGTCAAGATCCAGCCCCGTGGGACCCAGCTCCAGCGTCACGCCACCCCTCCCACCGGCATCGGCTGGGTGACCACTGGAACGCCGGCAGCGTCGAGCTCCACAGTGAGGCTGCGCCGCCAGCACGCCGCGGTGCGCGGGTGATCGGCGCGTACGTGGCAGCCCCGGGTCTCAGTGCGCGCGG
>JALZCO010000457.1 GCA_030863015.1 Actinomycetota bacterium | reverse complement strand
GCACATGGTTACCTGGTGCTGCCCGAGTCGGGCAGCGGTCCGGGTGTCGTGGTGATCCAGGAATGGTGGGGGCTCACCAGCCACATCGCTGACGTGGCGCACCGGCTGGCTGCCGAGGGATTCGTCGCTCTGGCACCCGACCTCTTCGGCGGTGCCACCACTCACGACCCCGCCGAGGCAAATAAGCTCATGCAGGAGTTACCCGTGCAGCGGGCGTCCCGTGACCTCGGCGGCGCGGTGGACTACCTGCTGGGCCATGACGCCGTCACCAGTTCCACGATCGGCGCGGTCGGTTACTGCATGGGTGGCGGCTTCGTGCTGGTGCTCGCTGCCCAGCAGGGCGACAAGATCGGCGCCGCGGTGACGTTTTACGGGCTGCTCCGTGAGCAGTACCCGAGCTTTGAGCACCTCTCCGCGCCGGTGTTAGGCCACTTCGGCGATCAGGACGGACTGCAGAGCACCGATCAGGTGCGCGAACTGGCGGCGACCATCGAACGGCAGTCCGGCCGCAAGCCGGATTTCCGCTTCTACCCGGCCGGTCATGCCTTCTTCAACGATCAGAACCTGCTCAGCACCTACGATCCGGAACAGGCCGCCAAGGCCTGGGACGCTACGGTGAGCTTCCTGCGCGAGCAGTTAGCGGCCCCCATGGCGGCTGACAAGGTTCGCCCTCGTTGACGGATCTGGTCAGATATCGATGCTGAGGTCGGCTCGGATCCTCTGCGCGAGGGCTTTGTCCATGAGCAGCCGAGCAACCAGGGCCCGGATGACGTCCTGACCGGTAACGCGGGCGGTGCCGATCATGTCGGCGGTCTCGGCGCACCACTGCGTGAGCCTGGCGTGGTGAGCGGGGGAAAGGTCCACGCTGCGCCGAATGGGTTTGGTGCGGGGCGAATCCTTATGATGGAGCTGTTCAGCAGCGATGTCGCCGTACCGCGGGCGCCGCTGGACTTCGTTGTTCCGGGCGAAGACGTGCTCGCTACCGTTGATCATCGGATTCCCTCCTTATATAAGGAGGTTCGAATCCGGCCAGCAAGCGGTTCGAACTCGATTGGATGCGCCCAACTACTCTTGGACGGTTGCTCAACCGCTCAGTTCCGGTACGCTCCCTGCGGCTACATCACATGAGAGCCGTTGTGTGCTCTTTGTAGTCAGCATATCGCTGTAAGTCATACCGGGCTTACAGCCCGTGTCCTATAATCACCGCGCGTGATTGAGATTTGACGGGTTGGTGGCAGAGATTTCCCGCGTCGATTCCCCACGTCGCAGCTCAAGGGTAAATAGGAGTAACCGCGGTCCGGTCATCACGCTGCTCGCGGTCGCCGCATTGGCCGTCGTGCTCGTCGCACTCAACGTGACGACGACCGCCCAGACCGCGGCACCCACACCCGCAGCGACACCCGCGGCCACGCAGGCACCGCCCAGCGCGCTGGCCCTTCCTCCGCCGCCGGAGCCCCAGCAAGGTCCTCCGCCGGCCGCCGAGCAAGCTCCTCCGGCAGCTCCCGAGCAAGCCCCCCCACCGGTCCCCCAGCAGGTGACCTATGCGGGACGGACCAGTGGTAACGAGGCAACCATCGCCATTGCGGTGCGCGACGATCAGGTTGCCGCTTACCTCTGCGACGGCCGCCAGGTTGAGAGTTGGCTGGAGGGAACGATTGCGGACGGCCGCCTGACCGTGCAGGGTGCCCGCGACGCCAGCGCGACTGGCGTGGTGGAGGGCAACGCCATATTCGGGATGGTGTCGGTGAACGGCCAGCAATGGCCGTACTCCGCACAGCTGGCAAGCTCACCGGCAGGCCTTTACCAGGGCAGCGCGACGGCGAACGGGGTGTCCAACCGGATCGGTTGGATCGTGCTGCAAGACGGCAGCCAGGTGGGCATCTGGAATCGCAACGGAATCCGAAAGCCGGCTCCGCTGCTCGACCCCGAGGCACTCACCGGCCTCACCGTCGACGGTTCCCGGCTCGATGCCCAACGGGTTGCCGGTGACACCGAAGTCGTCGGCGGACCACCGGCCTGAGGAGGACCGACACTGATGGCCTTCTCACGGACCCAGCCCACCGTGGCGATCCACCGGCCGCCGGACTCGGTCGCGGCGATGATGCTGCTGCCGATCGTCGCGGGGGCCGCGGTGGCCGTTGCGCTTGGGGTGTATGGCCGACTG
>JALZCO010000285.1 GCA_030863015.1 Actinomycetota bacterium | reverse complement strand
TGACCGACCTGTCTGACATCTATGACTTCCGCCCGGTCCGTGACCCGTTCCAGATCGGCCGACTCGAGGTGCGCGCCGCGCCGGTCGAGCATTCCTGCGAGGCCTACGCGCTGCGGATCAGCTACGCCGGGTCGACGCTGGTGTACTCCGGAGACACCGGCCCGTGCCGGCAGCTCGTCGAGTTAGCGGCCGGCGCGGACGTCCTGCTCGCTGAAGCGTCCTGGCCGGATAGGCCGAACAACCCGCGCGGTGTACACCTGTCCGGCCGGGACGCCGGGGAGGCCGCGGCGGCGGCTGGAGTGGACCGGCTGTTGATCACTCACGTGCCCCCGTGGACGGACGCCGAGCAAGTGCTCAGCGAGGCCAAGGTTGCCTTCGACGGGCCCACCGAACTCGTCCAACCTGGCGCGCACTACGAGATCTGACCAAGCTGCACGGGCGAATCTCACGGAATAGCCCTAGGTAGGCTGACGCGGTGACACGAGCGGACGGCAGAAACGACGAGGCGCTGCGCGAGGTGCGCATCACCCGCGGTTACCAGCAGTGGCCTGCGGGATCAGTGTTGATCGAGTTCGGTCGCACCAGGGTGCTCTGTGCGGCCAGCGTGGTGGAAGGCGTACCGCGCTGGCGCAAGGGCTCCGGGCAGGGCTGGCTCACCGCGGAGTACGCCATGCTGCCGTCCTCGACGCACACCCGCAGCGACCGCGAGTCGGTCCGGGGCCGCCTCGGCGGACGCACCCACGAGATCAGCAGGCTGATCGGACGTGCCCTGCGGTCCTGTGTCGACCTCGCTGCCCTGGGTGAGAACACCATCTCGCTGGACTGCGATGTGATCCAGGCCGACGGCGGCACCCGTACTGCGGCGATCACCGGTGGTTATGTGGCGCTGGCCGACGCGGTGACCTGGTTGCGAGCGGCCGGCCGGCTGCGCAACCCGCGACCGCTGACCTGTTCGGTCGCCGCGGTGAGCGTCGGGGTGGTGGATGGTCGGGTCCGGCTGGACCTGCCTTACGAGGAGGATTCCCGCGCCGAGGTCGACATGAACGTGGTAGCCACCGATACCGGCACGCTGGTGGAGGTGCAGGGCACCGGGGAGGGCGGTGCCACCTTCGCGCGGTCCACTCTCGATCAGATGTTGGACCTGGCGCTGAAGGGTTGCCAGGAGCTGGCCGCTTGCCAGATCACTGCGCTGGCCCAGCCCTATCCTGGCGAATTGCCACGGTCGTGAGCCCAGTTCGGCTGCTGCTGGCGACGCGAAACGCCAAGAAGCTTGTCGAGCTGCGGCGGATCCTGGCCTTGCCGGCCATCACCGGAGTGCAGGTGGTGGGGCTCGACGACGTGCCGCCCTTTCCCGAAGTGCCGGAGGCCGGGGCCACCTTCGAGGAAAACGCGCTGGCCAAGGCGCTGGATGCGGCGGCGGCCACCGGCCTGGCCACTGTCGCCGACGACTCGGGCCTGGAAATCGATGCGCTCAACGGCATGCCCGGGGTGCTGTCGGCCAGGTGGGCCGGCCGACACGGCGACGATGCCGCCAACCTGCAACTTGTGCTGGATCAGCTGGCCGACGTCCCGGAAGGTCGCCGTGGTGCGGCGTTCGTCTGCGCCGCGGCGCTGGCCGTGCCGTCAGGTACCCGGATATCTCATACCGTGGTGCGGGGACAGTGGCGCGGCACGCTGAGCTGTGCGGCACGGGGCAGTAATGGCTTCGGTTACGACCCCATCTTCGTTCCGGACGGGGACCAGCGCACCTCCGCCGAGCTGGACCCGGCCGAGAAGGATGTCGCTTCGCACCGCGGTCGGGCACTGCGCGCGCTGCTGCCCGCGGTGCGTCAACTTCTTGCCGAGCAGCGCTGACTTCAGTTCACGACCTGAACGACCTCGCCCACCGACAGCTTGTTGAAGAAAGTGGCTGCGGCGTTCTTGCCCAGGCGGACACATCCGTGCGACTGACCGCGGAGGCTGCCCTGGTGGAACGCGATACCGGATTCGGTGAAGAACACCGAGTAGGGCATGGGAGCGTTGTCGAACGTCTGGCTACGGTGGTCGCGGTCCTTCCACAACACCTTGAACGTGCCGGGCGGGGTCCGGTAACCCGGTTTGCCGGACGTGATCGGGGTCGGCCCGTAGGTGACCTGGCCGCCGTTCATCAACCAGGCTTGCCGGCTGCTGAGGTCGACACAGGCCGCCGCGGACGACCTGCATGGGGCGGCGGCAGACTGACCGGCGGCCGCCACTGTCGCAGACAGCACCGTGCACATGACCGCGATGACCAGCGTGATTACTACACGTCGAACGTTACGCATCACAGATGCCCCCTCCGTCACTGAAAGTGAGCGTACTACTCACAGTGGGTACCCCGTAAAGCTTTCTTTAGTCGCGTGCGGCCCGGCCGTCCCCGGGCGGGGGAGGATGTCCGGTTCCGGCCGGTCCGCCGCGCCCGCCCGTCGGGTTCGGCCCCGGGCGGTGCCTTCCGGGCGGCGCCGGAAGAGCGCTGTTGAGACGTCGACCGGGCATCATGGGTTCCCAAGCGACCGAGTTCGTGATCCGATTTGAGGGTGAGGAGCGACACTTCCCAGCCCAGTCCAGAAATCGACGGGCGGCCGGCCGCTGCGGCGGGCGACCTGCCCCGGTTCGACGACCTTCCGATCGAGGTCAATACCGCCAACCTGGGACACGGCGTCGAGTTGCATCCGCAGTGTCAGCTGCTGGGGCCACTGCTGGGGGTATGGCGTGGTGAGGGGTTGGCCCAGTACCCCTCGCTGCTCGGCGAGTTTCCCTATGGTCAGCAAATCGCCTTTGGTCACGACGGCAGGCCGTTCCTGGCCTACGAGGCGCGGGCCTGGCTGCTGAACCCAGCTGGCCAGGTGCTACGCCCGGCGGCCCGGGAGGTCGGATGGTGGCGGGTAGACGAAGATGAGACCATTGAGTTGGTTCTCGCACACATGTTCGGTATCTGCGAGATCTACTACGGTGGGCGCACCGGAGAGACGTCCTGGGAGCTTGAATCCGACACCGTCGCGCGTACCGACTCGGCCAGGGAGACGACCGCCGCCGCCCGGTTGTACGGCATCGTGGAGGACGGCCAGCTGGCCTACGCGGAGGAGCGGGCCCTGCGTGGCTTACCCATAAAACCGCACCTCTCGGCGCTGCTGGCACGCGTCACCGACTAGATTCGCGAGCGGCCGTCCACAACACGTGGAACCTTACGCTGAGGTCCGTGATTGCGAAGGAGACCTGTGAGCGAGGTCTGGCTGGGTGATATCCGGCTGCGTAACCGGCTGGTCACGTCGTCCAGCCTGCTCGGCTACGGTGCTGCCGACCCCGGTCTGGTGCCCTATGGGATGAGCCCGATCTCTCGGTTCGTGCCGCTAGAGCGTTTCGGTGCAGTCACGACCCGCACCCTGACGGTGCAACCTCGCGACGGGCATTTCACCAACCGCACCGATTGGCCATTGCGCGCCCTGCCGAGCCTGCTGCGCAACTACGTCACGGTGCTGCGCCGTGCCGACGCCGGTTGGATCAACGCTTTCGGCTGGTGCAACGTTGGGATCGAGGCATACTTGCGTGATTACTACCCGCGCACCCGCGAGCAGAACACCATCATCTCGGTGGGCGGCTTCGCGGCCGAGGACTTCGTCTACCTCGTCGACGCGGTCAACTCGGCGGTGCCACCGGGCGAGATCGCAGCCGTGGAGTTCAACGTCTCCTGCCCGAACGTCGATCATGACTTCGAGCCGATCCTGGACGGGGTGCTCGCTGACGCGGTATCCCGCAGCAATCACCCAGTGATCCTCAAGCTCTCACCGGACCGCGACTACATCGGCCACGCCCGGCGGGCTGCCGCCGCCGGGGTCTCGGCGCTGACCGCCATCAACACCGTGCGCGCGCTGCGCCTGGACCCGAAGACCGGGGCGCCGTGGCTGGCCAACCGCTACGGCGGGCTGTCCGGCCGGGCGGTGAAGCCGATCGGGCTGCGGGTGGTCGCGGAGCTGCGCGATGCCCGGATCACCTTGCCGGTGATCGCAACCGGGGGCATCTGCACCTTCGATGACTGCCGGGAGTACTTCTGGGCCGGTGCAGACGCTGTCAGCCTGGGCAGCGCGAGCTGGCTGGCGTCCTATCCCGGTTACCTACTGTCCCCCCTGTGGGGCTGGCGGATCCGCTCGATCCTGCGAAGGATCGAGCTCGTGAGTGGCATTGAGTGCTATAGCAC
>JALZCO010000434.1 GCA_030863015.1 Actinomycetota bacterium | reverse complement strand
CACGTGCACTCACGAGCACAGCTCGTGAGTGCCATCCGGAAGGCGGCGGGTGATCCCGCGACGGGCGAGATGGCCCATCAGGGGGACGGCGACGCGTCGGGTGGTGTCCAGGGCTTGGCGGGCCTGGCTGAGGGTGAACGGGCTGGGCACGCCACGCAGCCGTTCAATGGCGTCATCGTCGGCACCGGGGGCGAGATAGATCCCGTCGGCGATCTTGAGCAGCTCACCGGCGCGTACCGCGGCGGCGAGCTGCTTGGCGCCCAACCCCAGCTCGGCGAGCCGGTGCGCCTCGGGTGCGAGGAAGGGCTGTTGCGCGAGGTCGGCGCGGATTGTGGCGATGGCGCTGCGGACTGTGCCGGGTAAGCCGGTGCCCAGTCCTCGGAGGTGTACCCGGCCTTGAGCGACAGCCAGCTGGGAACCGAGCAGCAGTTCGACCAGCCGCGCATCAGGCATTCCGGTGAGGCGGCGGGCAGTCTCCAGCGGCATTCCCGGCTCCAGCGGATTCGCCGCGGCGTGGTCGGTTACTGCAGCGGCGAGCCGGTCGGTCTGCTGCGCCAGCAAACCGGGATCGGCCAGCCACTCACCCACCTGAGCGGCCACAGCAGGCACCGGTGCGCCCATCGCGATCAGCTCGTCGCGCCGCACGAACCCGCGGCGGCGCAGCTCGGCGGCCCCGTCCGCCACACCGTCCATCATGGACAGCACGGCGCCCCTGGCAGCGGCTGCGCCGCGACGGCGCAGCACTGGTGGGCGTACATCGAGCACAGTGACCCCGGCGGGGATATGCCGGGCGCCGGGATCGCGAACCAGCGCACGGTCCCCGATCCGCAACGGCAACGGCTGCCCCAGAGCCAGCCGCGCAACATCCTCTCCCAGTGGGCGAACCCGCGCAGCCACCGCAGCCGCGCCCACATGCAGCACCACGTGCTCCGGTAGCTCGGCGGCCGACCATCCCGGCATGCAGACATGTCCGGCCGCCGAGGGGACCGTTCGCCCCGATATGTCTCCATGTCGGGCGACGGCGGAAAGCCGGACGTCGATGGTGCGGGTGAGCAGCCAGGTGTCCGGGGTGAGGAGGGCATCACCCCGGCGCACGGCCTCGCGCGGTAACCCTCGGAGGTTGACTGCGACCCGGGCCACCGCGGACGCGGACTCCACAGGTGCGCCCAGGGACTGCAAACCCCGCACGCTCACCCGCCGCTGCCCGGCAGCCAGCACCAGCTCGTCGCCGAGGTGGATAGTCCCGGCCGCCAGCGTGCCGGTGACCACGGTGCCCGCGCCGCGGATGGTGAACGCGCGGTCCACCCACAGCCGGACGTCGGCTTCGACGTCCGGCGCAGGCAGCTCAGCGACCAATGAGCCCAGCGCGGCCCGCAGCTCGTCCAGCCCGGCCCCAGTGACGCTGGAGACGCAGACCGCACTGACCTTGTCCAGCGACGATCCGGTGAGGTGCTCCAGTGCCTCCTCGCGGGCCAACTCCGGGTCCATCAGGTCGCTGCGGGTCACCACCAGCAGGCCGTGCCGGACGTCCAGCGCGTGCAATGCCTCGAGGTGCTCCCGGGACTGCGGCATCCAGCCCTCGTCGGCTGCGACCACGAACATGACGGCGGGCACCGGCCCGATCCCAGCGAGCATGTTCGGCACGAACCGCTCGTGCCCGGGCACGTCGACGAACGCCACCGTCGACCCGGTGGGCAGGGTCGTCCAGGCGAACCCGAGGTCGATGGTCATCCCCCGCCGGCGCTCCTCCGCCCAGCGGTCGGGCTCCATCCCGGTCAGCGCCCGGACCAGGGTCGACTTGCCGTGGTCGACGTGGCCTGCAGTGGCTATGACATGCATGCCAGGACTGCGTCCCGCACTGCGGCGTCCTGCTCGGCCGGCAACGCGCGCAGGTCGAGCAGGCAACGGCCACGCTCGACCCGGCCGAGCACCGGCGGCCTACCGGCGCGCAATGGGATGGCGAAGCACTCCGGCAGGCTGACCGCGGCGCTGTCCAGCGTCACTCCCGGCGCGCCACCGCCGCCCACCGTGGCCTGCGACGCCACCACCGTCGCATCCACCCCGAGCGCGGCCAGTGCCGCTGCGATCACCGCCGCCCGCCGGTGCAGCGTGCCGGGGTCTGCGGTCAGAGCCACCGCCGTCGGCGTCATCGGGCCCTGCAGGGTGGCTTCCAGCGCGGCGAGGGTGAGCTTGTCCACGCGCAGCGCCCGGGCCAGCGGGTGCCGGCGCAGCCGGGTCACCAGCTCCGCTGAGCCCAGCAGCAACCCGGCCTGCGGACCGCCGAGCAGCTTGTCGCCGCTAGCCGTGACCAGGTCGGCGCCCTGAGCCAGGATTGTGGCGGCGTCCGGCTCGTCGGGCAGCGCGGGGTGCGGCGCGAGTAGGCC
>JALZCO010000429.1 GCA_030863015.1 Actinomycetota bacterium | reverse complement strand
CCCGGGGGTCAGGACCCCCGGGAGACGCGGCGCCGGATGATTCTTGGCTGAGCACGCTCAGACCCCGTTGTTCATCATGGCGGGCGAGTGCATCTTCTTCACCGTCTTGCCCTTGCCGACGTACATGTGCACGCCGCAGGGCAGGCACGGGTCGAAGCTACGCACCGCGCGCATGATGTCGATGCCCTTGAAGTTCGCCGGCGCATTCTCCTCGAAGATCGGAGTGTTCTGCACGGCGTCCTCGTACGGCCCTGGGGTGCCGTAGATGTCCCGGGGAGTGCCGTTCCAGGGCGTGGGCGGGTAGGGGTGGTAGTTGGCGATCTTGCCGTTGCGGATCACCATGTGGTGCGACAGCACGCCGCGCACCGCCTCGGTCCATCCACAGCTCAGCGCCTCCTTGGGCACCTTGAAGCTCTGCCAGGTCTTCGTGTTGCCGGCCCGCAGCTCCTCCAGGGCCTTCTCCACGAAGTACAGGGCCACAGCTGCCATGTAGGCCTGGAAGTAGCTCCGGGCCCGGTTGCGCTCGAGGGCGTTGGACCACTGCGGAATCTTCCACTCGAAGGTCTTCTCCGGCTTCAGCGCGGTCTTCGGCAGGTTGATGATCACGCTGTGGCCGGTGGACTTCACGTAGCCGCCGATGTCGATCAGACCGGCCAGTGCGGTGGACCACAGCCGAGCGATCGGGCCGCCCCCGGTGTCCAGCGGCAGGTGATCCTTGCCGTCGAACCAGCGGATCGCCATCACCCAGCTGTACTTGTCGTCGAAGTCCCGCTTCTGCGGCCGCGGGATGGTGTGCTCGTTCCACGGGTGGCGCCGGTCGACCGGGTTGCCCAGCGGATCGTGGGTCGCGAAGGTCTCCTGGTCATCCCAGTCCTGGTAGTACGAGTGGCCGAGCAGGACCCGGATCCCCAGGTTGATGTCGACCAGGCTGGTGGTGACGAGCTTGCCGTCCACCACGACGCCGGGCGTGACGAACATCTTGCGACCCCAGTTCGCCATGCTCTCGTACTTGAAGTCGCAGTGCTCCGGATCGTTGAGTGAACCCCAGCACCCGAGCAGGGTGCGCCGGTACCCGACCATTTCGTAGCCGGGCAGCGCGTCGTAGAAGAAGTCGAACAGGTCGTCGTGCATCGGCACGACCCGCTTCATGAACTCCACGTACTTCATCAGCCGGGTGAGGTAGTCCATGAACAGCTGGATGGTGGCCACCGTGCCGACACCACCCGGGTACAGCGTGGAGGGGTGCACGTGGCGACCCTCCATCAGGCAGAACATCTCCCGGGTGTAGCGGCTGACCTGCAGCGCCTCCCGGTAGAACTCGCCCGCCAGCGGGTTGAGCGAGCGCATGATGTCGCCGATGGTCTTGTAGCCGTGGTCCTCGGCATGTGGCGCCTCGGTGCGGTTCGCCAGGTCCAGGACACCGGGGTTGGTCTCAGCGACCATCTTCTCGCAGTAGTCCACACCGACCAGGTTCTCCTGGAAGATGTTGTGGTCGAACATGTACTCGGCGGCCTCGCCGAGGTTGATGATCCACTCTGCGATGTGCGGAGGGGCCACTCCGTAGGCCATGTTCTGGTTGTACACGGAGCAGGTCGCGTGGTTGTCACCACAGATGCCGCAGATACGGCTGGTGATGAAGTGCGCGTCGCGCGGGTCCTTGCCCTTCATGAAGATCGAGTAGCCGCGGAACACCGAGGAGGTGGCGAAGCACTCCGCCACGGTCTTCTTCGCGAAATCGATCTTCGTGTAGATCCCGAGGCTGCCCACGATCCGGGTGATCGGATCCCACGCCATCTCGGTCAGGGCGCCGGGGGTCTGGTCCAGGTTCTTGGTGCTGGGGCTTGCCGTGGTCGTCATCGCTCTCGTCACGCCTTCCTCGACGTCAGGCTTTCATCGATGCAGTGAACCGATTCGCTTACCATCCGGGCTTGTATCCGGTAGTCAGCTTCCTACCGGTCCTGCGCCACTTGGGCTCGGCGTCGGTGGTCTGGAGGGTCTTCTTGCGCAGGGCACGGATGACATTGCCGTACGCCCCGCTGGCTGCCGTTGAGACCTTGGAACCGGGTGGCTCGTCCATGAACGGCATGAACTTGTCCGGGAAGCCGGGCATCGTGCAACCGATGCAGATGCCGCCCACGTTCGGGCAGCCGCCGACCCCGTCCATCCACCCGCGCTTCGGGACGTTGCACTTCACCACCGGTCCCCAGCAGCCCAGCTTCACCAGGCACAGCGGGGAGCCGTACTCCGACGCGAACTGGCCCTGCTCGTAGTAGCCCGCGCGGTCGCAACCCTCGTGCACGGTCTTGCCGAACAGCCACTGCGGGCGCCCCGCTTCGTCCAGCGGGATCATCGGGGCCTGGCCGGCGACCTGGTAGAGCAGGTAGAGGATCGTCTCGGAGAGGTTGTCCGGTGTGATCGGGCAGCCGGGCACGTTCACGACCGGCAGCCCGGCCTTGGACTTCCAGTCCCAGCCGAGGTAGTCGTTCACGCCCATCGAGCCGGTCGGGTTGCCCGACATGGCGTGGATGCCACCGTAGGTGGCACAGGTGCCCACCGCCAGGATGCCGGTGGCCTTGGGTGCCAGCCGGTCCAGCCATTCGTTGGTGGTCATCGGCTGCCCGGTCTCGGGGTTGTTGCCGAACCCGCTGAAGTAACCCTCCGTCTTGATCGCCTCGTTGGGAATGGAGCCCTCCATGACCAGCACGAACGGGTCGAGCTCACCACGGTCGGCCTTGTGGAACCACTCGATGAAGGTGTCCGCACCCTGCTCGGGCCCGCACTCGAAGTCGATCAGCGGCCAGTGCACGGCGATCTTGGGCAACCCGGGCAGGGCACCGAGCACGATGTCCTCGATGCTCGGCTGCGTCGCCGCGGTCAGCGCAACCGAGTCGCCGTCACAACTCATACCGGAGTTGATCCACAAGATGTGGAGATCCGGTTCGTCCTGCTCTCGTGCGGGTGATTGTGTTGTATCCGGTGCCGTCATGGCACACCACCTTCGGCGATGTCTGTCCAGTGTGGTCGAAACCGAGAAGCCCTCGGCTCAGGGGAGAACACGTAACGAAGATAGACGAAACTGTCATGTATCACCATGTTGGGTTCGATTGATCTCCAGGTGTATCACCGCCCCTCATACTCTGGTTCGAGCTGCTGTAGCTCGAGCTGCTGTAGTTC
>JALZCO010000371.1 GCA_030863015.1 Actinomycetota bacterium | reverse complement strand
CGTGGTCCTGGGCGTACACAGCGTCGGGAAGCACTTGTTCACCCGTTTCGATGACGGGCGAAGTCTGCATACGCATTTTCGGATGGATGGCTCTTGGCACCTGTACCGACCCGGGCAGCGTTGGCGACGGCCAGGCCATCAAGCCCGGGCAGTGCTGACCACGCACGAACAAGTGGCAGTAGGTTTCCTCCTGCACGACATGGCGCTTGTGGCCACCGACGACGAACACCGGCTGGTGGGGCACCTGGGTCCTGATCTGCTCAAGGCCAACTGGAACGACAACGACGCCGCGGTCGCGGCTCAACGGCTACGCGAACACTCCGGCGTGGAACTCGGTCTTGCTCTGCTCGATCAACGGATCATGGCGGGAATCGGAAACCTGTACAAGGCGGAGATGTGCTTCCTGTTGGGCGTATCACCGTGGATCCCTGTCTCCGAAGTCGATCCCGACGTCGTGGTGGCCCTGGCTCGGCGGCTTCTGTTGGCGAATGCCGACCGTCCCGAGCAGTGCACTACCGGGGAATGGGCCCGCGGGAAGCAGCACTGGGTGTACGAGCGGAGTGGGAAACCGTGCCGTCGCTGCTCAGGGCCAGTGGTCCGCGCTGTACAGGGAAATGATTTCTATGCCAGGAATACCTACTACTGCCCTCGTTGCCAGCCTGGGGGACACTCACCGCCCTGAGGCTGCATGGCAGCGTGAATGGTCAAAGATTCAGATCACTGCCAGGACGATGCCGGCGACCAGAGCCAGACCTACCACGAGCAGCGCCCATGCAACGGCCCCACCCCGAGGGTCGTCTCTACGATCCAGCTGCGGCAGATCGAACTTGGTGTGCTCCGGCTCGGCCATCACTCCTCCTCGTTCGCTCCAGCTGGTTTGTAAGGGCGCTGAGTCACGAAAGTTACCTGCGCGACAGCTTGCACGAATTAGCGTTCTCTTAGAGTTTCCATACTGGCCATACAGCCAGGAACGTAACGTCAGTGTATGACCACATACTGTGGCCTGATGCGGACATCCTCGGCGCGATCGACGGTGCTCAGTCGCGTTCCGGCGCGTTGGCGGTTCGGCGCCGAAACAGCCAGGCCCGAGTTGTGATCATTCCCGGCCCAGTGCCGACTTGTACGATGTTCAACGCGGACTGTCGCGAGACGCGGCGTGCACGAGCGGTTGAGGTAACTGATCGCTATAGCCGGGGCAACACAGCCATGCTCCGTTGGCCGGCCGTTGCTGCCAGGAGGAGAACACCATGGAGAACAGCATTTCCGCCAACCGGCAAGTATGGGATCGTGATTATCCATGGCCGCGCGACGGCGACGAGTGGAGCGAGTTCGCGGATTACTGCGGCCAGCCGTACGAGCGATGGTATGCATCGGTGCTCGATTGTCTTATCCGACCATTCTTGAGACCCGGTGACACTGCCCTCGAGATTGCACCGGGTTACGGAAGATGGCTTGGAGAGCTGTCCACACGTGCTTCGCACGTCGTCGCGGTGGACCTTAGTCCTTCATGCATCGACCGTTGCAAGGAGCGCTACTCGGAGCGGACCAATGTGCGCTACTTAGTCAACGACGGCAAGACTCTCACCGGGGTCGACGACGCCTCGGTGCACTTCGCATTCTCTTTCGAGGCCTTCGTGCACATGGAGATCGACGTGATCAAAAGCTATATGCAGGAGCTGGCGAGGGTTCTCGTTGCTGGTGGCACGGCAGTCATCCACCACGCCGGACGAGCGGCAGTGACCAAGCCGCTTCGTCAGATGCGGCAGGGGCCGTGGTGGCAAAAGAACTTGTACACGATGTTGTCGTTGCGGCGGACTCCCGAACGAGACGGCTGGCGCTCCGATGTCAGCCCCCAGGATGTGGTCCGGGCAGCGCGATCTGCGGGCTTAGCCGTGGTCGCTCAGACACAGTGTTGGGGGATGGGCTTGGCGTATGACGTCAGACGATTCAATGACTGGATTTCCATCTTGACTCGACCGGGCGCGGCTGATCGCCGCACCGATCCCGATGGATCCCCCAGATAACCTGTCTGATCGCGTTACCCATACGTCCAGTCCCGCGTTGAGCTACGGGGTGCTCGGGACGGGCAGTCTTCCTCTCTTTCGGGCGCTGGGGGATGTCGCTTACTGCTACGGACCGCTGCCGCATGCCGTCCACCGCGTCGAACGCGTGTCCATGCAGTAAGGGGAGATGATGGTGAGTCACCGAGGCCAAACCGGGACCGCGCTGGCCGTTCTGACAGCGGCAGTCACGGTAGGCGTGGCGCCGCAGGGGGCAGCTGACACGGTGCCGCGGAGCCAGGCAAGCCGGGCTGCCGTGATCACTGGCGCGGGATCGATCAACGAGACCGAGGCGCGTTATCAGATCAAGGGTACCGATCTCGGCATCATGTGGACTGACGAGCGCGGCCAGATCCTTGCCGCCTTCGGGGACACCTTCGGGGCCGGCTGGGCCGGTCACGGCAGTGGCGTCGGTGACCCGGCCGCGATCGATTGGCGGTCGAACACGCTAGCTCGCAGCTCAGACCGCAACCCCGCTGATGGCATGTCGTTCGACAACTTCGTCACTGACCGTCCCGGCCACGCCAAAGAACTGCTGCCCTCACTCAAGCAAAGCGGTGTCGAGATGACCAAGATCCCCACCGGCGGCGTCAACATCAACGGGCGCGACTACATGGCCTACATGTCGATACGCCAATTCACCACCCCCGGACGCTGGATCACCAACTACAGCGCAATCGCCTACTCCGACAACGGCGGACAGACCTGGAAAGAAGCCCCCGGCACCCAACGACCCAACACCGCAGCCCTGGACGACAACTTCCAGATGATCGCCTATGCCCGCCACGACGGCCTCATCTACGCCTTCGGCACTCCCAACGGCCGCTTCGGCGCCGCCTACCTCGCCCGCGTGCCCGAACAACGACTCCTCGACATCACCGCCTATGAGTACTGGACTGGCACCAACTGGCAACGCGGCACCAGCGTCCTGGCGACCCCCATCGTGGCAGGACCGGTGGGAGAGCTGTCGGTGCGCTACGACCAAACCCTGCAACGTTGGCAGATGATGACCATGGACGAGGCT
>JALZCO010000364.1 GCA_030863015.1 Actinomycetota bacterium | reverse complement strand
CAATTCCGGTTCTGGGGGTTCACGATGACCCCTGGCTCTGCATCCGTACAGGCCAGCGCGACGACCGCAACACGCGCGAGGCTCTGGACGGGCCCGAACTGAGACGGAAACTGAGACGGGCGCGAGTTGACTGGAACCTAGCGCGCTGTTGTCCGATCACAGCCGCCAAAGACGCAGTACAGGATCAGAGCCAGCCGATACGGGCGCGTTGCAAGTTAGTGCGCGTGTTGATGCCATCCGGGTCCATGGCAATGCTCGTTGTGACAGGGCGGTGGATATCAAGTGTGGATGTCAGCCGCAGCCTGCATGCCCGTTGACCCTTAGTCGGTCCTAGAGGGCCGGCCCCACGTGATCTGTTGTCCAGTGTCGATCCGTCTGCTACGGGACTGCTACGCAACACCCATCACTCGATAATCATCTCGTGCTTGTTCGCACGACGGCTGAGCGGTGTACTGGGCCGCCTGGTTGCGAGCGATGTTGGTTCGCACCCAGGTCTGCTGTGGGGTGGGCAGCGCTTCCCACACCTGCACGACCAGGGTCCGCAGTTGGCCCTTGGCTTCTGGGTGGTGGCGCAACAGCGCTGTCAATTCCAACCGCCACACTGCAGCCAGAACCTCCCGGACCTCGTCGGGATTTCCGGTTCGTGACACCAGGGCGGCTTGGGCGTCGAGTTGGAGCTCGATAGCGGCTTGCATGACCGGTCCTCGGTAGTTGAACAACCCCGCTATTCCAGATCGAGTGGCCTGCCATCCACCAGTGGCCATCGCTGCCACCAGCACCGTGCCACCAGCGCGCGCGACCGCCGGCCAGTCATCCAGGATTTGCCTGTCGTGGGTCGCGATATGACGGGACTCAACCTCGACCTCGCGCGATCGAACCTGCTGCGACATGACCCATATCTAACTCTCGGTCACGTCGCTTCAGCGCAACGTTACTCGGCTTGTCGCAGGTTTTGTCACCTCAATCCAAACAGGGGCATCGCGGGGGCCGCGAGCGGCGAAGCGCCATCAGGCGCGGGGTTCCACAGAGCACGACGCGGTCGGTGCGGCTGGACCGGACAGCGTATTGGGAGCCCTGCGCGGGTAGGCCATTTGGGGGCATTCAGGAGACGGCAACACCTTCCGCTATTGCTCAGTCACAGTCGGTTCCGGTTATCATTACCCATGGTCGACGCTCGGCGTCGTATCGGGGTCAGCCCTCCTCGTGGTGGCGCTTATCACCTGTCCTCGACGCCCGCTGCGCATCGGACCTCGGACGTTCGGTGAACCTCCCGGCGAGGTGGGCACTGGCCTCGCTGGAGTGGCACGCACCCGCCGTCGACGAACACGCTGATCATCCTTACGGGGTTGGGGTCGCTGGCTGTGGGCACCGGCTGCCGATGGCCACCGTCTTACACCAAAACCCACCTGGCCAGATGTGCCCGACCTGCGCTCGCTGGATCCTTCGGTGAACACCCACGAAAGTCACCGCCACGCGATCGACGCGCAGCGACCCTCCGAGTACGGCGGGGGCCGGTGCACCCTGCTCGTGCGCCGCCTCAACGACCAAATCGAGCTACTGTTTCACGCCACCCCGGAGACGGGCGCGATCATGACCCCGACGCAGGCCGTTGAGATCGGACAAGCGCTCATCGCGGCCGCTGAGAACCCAACACGCGGAAGCCCATAGGCTAAAAGAGCACAGCGTTGGAGCACGCCGCTGAGGTAGTGCAGGGCTAAGCAGGGCCGTGGCTGGGCACTGTTGCGTCCGTAGTTGGGAAGCAGCGGTTGTCATGCTTGGTTGATGAGTGCTGCTCGCTGTGTCGCCCCGTCGGTCGCGCCCTCGGCGTTCGCCGGGTTCCGGTTCCCGCCGGAGGTGATCACCTTGGCGGTGCGCTGGTATCTGCGCTTCGGGCTGTCCTACCGTGACGTGGAAGAGCTCCTAGCCGAGCGGGGCGTCGAGGTCGATCACGTCAGCATCTTCCGGTGGGTGCAGCGCTTCGCGCCGCTGCTCGCGGACGCGGCACGCCTGTGCCGGCACCGGGTCGGCGACCGCTGGTGGGTGGATGAGACCTACGTCAAAGTGGCCGGTTGGTGGCGCTACGTCTACCGGGCGATCGACCAGTTCGGCCAGGTCATCGACGTGTAGGTGTCCCCGCGGCGAGATGGTGGCGCGGCTCGGTGTTTCTTCACCCGCGCGCTGGCCACCACGAAAGTCAGCCCGGTGGAAGTCACCACCGACAAGGCAGCGGTCTATCCGCATGTTCTCGATGAGCTGGCCCCTATGCATGGCACTGTACGCAGGCCTACGCCAACAACCGGATGGAAGCCGACCATGGCCAGTTGAAGCGGCGCCTGCGACCGATGCGCGGCCTGAAAACAGATCAGTCAGCCAGGATCATCATCGCCGGGCACGCGTTCATCCAGAACATCCGTTGCGGCCACTACGAACTCGGCGTCGACGAACCGGTGACCTTGCGGGTGATGGCCGCCTTCGACGAGCTGGCCCTGGCGATCTAACCAACCCCGGATCAACCGACCTCGCCTGCCTGTGCTTCGCCAAATGCAACAACGCCTCAACGACTCGCTGGTAACACCAGCGAATGATAGTGCCGAAGGTCCCGGGACACTTCAGCCCGACCCTGTAGGCATCCATGTTTTATGATCATCCGTGAGTGGTATAGAGTGGCCAACTGCCGAACATCGGTTAAGGAGTTGGTGATGACTGATCCTGAAGCCACACAGCAGGACACCGAAGTGGATGTCAAGCCTTCAGCCGACAAGCCACCCCCCAAGCAAGCTGATTACCTCGAGCCAGCGGAAGAGACAGTCACCGCTGACTACCAAACGCGTGCGCGCCAGTTTGACGAGGACATGGATCAAAGCGGCTGACGGTGATAATGCGGAGGGGTGCGCTCGTGGGGCAATCCGTGCCGCGATCGCGAACAGTGCGTGGACAGCGTGACAGGCATTGTCAGGTTGTTTGGCGGTCGAGGGGTGGCTGGACGTGCTGGCTCCGGGGGTGTAATTCAGTGCCCGCAGTCAGGCGACGGTAGGCAGCCCGACAATCTCGTTCCAGGTGGCGAAGCGGATGCTTATCTCGTGTCGGTGCTGGGCTGCGGTGAGTCGGTGGCGGCGGGGTCGGAAGTGCGGTGATATCCCGCTGAA
>JALZCO010000280.1 GCA_030863015.1 Actinomycetota bacterium | reverse complement strand
GAGCGCACTCGCCGCGAGTGTTTACGTGCCGGCGGCGGGCGCGGCGGCGGTTGCTGCGGTCTCCGCCAGTCAACGCGGCCGCGCGCTCGCGGTGATCCTTGGTGGCTCGTCCATGGCGATGGTGCTGGGTGCTCCCGTCGGGGTGCTGCTGGCGGTGACGTACTCGTGGCGAGCGGCGTTCGGGCTGGTCACGGCGCTCGCCGCGGTCACCGCGCTGGGCCTGCTGCGCAGCAGCGTCGGGTCTTCTCTGCTGACGCGCTCGACGATGAGCCAACGGCTGCAACTGTTGCGATCACCGCCCGTTGCTGGCTTGCTCGGCGTGACGTTGCTGGTGATGACCGGCTCCAACAGCATGTACACCTACCTGGACGCGCTGCTGGGCAGTGCGGCCGGATCAGCCGGGCTGGGACTGCTGATTGCAGCATTGGGTGTCGGAGGCATGGTCGGCACCTGGTGGGGTGGGGCGGCCGCCGACCGCTGGAGCAGCCGCCCGGTTGTGCTGCTTGCGGCAAGCGTGCTGACGGCGGGTTTCGCATTGTTCCCGCTCGTTGCCTCCACCCTTGCAGTGGCGCTGGTCGTGGTTGCCTTGTGGGGGATCGCGGTCTGGGGATTCGTGCCCGCGCAGCAGCGCCGCCTGATCGAGCTCGGGCCGCAGGTGGCAACTCTGCTGCTTGGGCTTAACAGCTCTGCGATTCACCTGGGCTTTGCGGCCGGTGCGCTCCTCGGTGGGCAGGTCGTCGACGCGGCCGGAACCGCCCGGCTGTGGATGCTGGCCGTTATATGCTGCGGCGCTGGGCTGATTCTGCACGCGTTTCTCACCCGCCGGAGCCGATGATGATCGGGTCGGCAGCAGGGGTCGCGGGCCTGGGCACCATCCTCGGGGTGTGGGCCCATCCCGACGACGAGGCCTACCTGTCCGGTGGTCTGATGGCCTTGGCCCGGGAGGCCGGCTCGCGCGTGGTGTGCGTGACGGCGACCCGCGGCGAGCTCGGCACGCCGGACCCGGCTACCTGGCCACCGCACCGGCTGGCCACCGAGCGGACCGGCGAGCTGGCGCGCAGCCTGGAGATCCTCGGGGTCGAGGAGCACCACTGGCTCGGCTATCGCGACGGCGACTGCGCACGGGTCAGTGTGCCGGACGCAGTTGGGCAGTTGTGCGCGCTGATCGCTGAGGTGCGCCCGGACACCGTGCTGACCTTCGGAGCCGATGGCCAGACCGGCCATCCGGACCACCGGGCCATATCGGCGTGGGCCACCCATGCGTTCGACCGGGCCGCGCCACGCGGCTCCCGGCTGCTCTACTCCGCCGTCACCGACGAGTGGGCGCGGCGGTGGAGTGCGCTTAGCGAGCGGTTCGGCGTCTTTGCCCCCGGCTACCCGGTCACCACGCCCATCGGGCGGCTCGCCGTCAACCTGCGGCTCGACGGGGCCACCGCGGCGCGCAAGGTATGTGCGTTGCGCGCGCAGGATACCCAGACTGCTGGTCTGGTCGCGGCCATGGGCCTGGACACTTACGCTGCATGGGTCGCCGAGGAGTACTTCGCCGAGCGGGCCCCCTCATGACCCGGCCAGACGCTGCTTGATCGCCCGCCGGGCCACCTTCAGTGCGCGTGCCCGGTTGGCGGCTGGCGTGACGTGAGGCGGTGCCACGGTATCCGAGGGCGGATTGACGGCGGGGGCTTCGGGGGCGTGGTCGGCTGCGGCGTGCAGTTGCGCCGCCGGATCGTGATCACCGAGGCGGTGCAACAGGTCGGCGAGGTTGCGGAGGGTGACCCACTGATGGGTCCAGTTGCCGGTTCGGGTGAAGTAGTCAATGACGTCGCGGTACCCGCGCAGCGCGTCGTCGACGCGGCCGGTGTTGGCACGCACCGCCAGCAGCCCCACGGTGGTGACGCCAACGATGAAGGTTGCACCCGAGCTGCGCGCGAGGTCGATGGCCCGGACGTAGTGATCCTCGGCCAGCTCCTCGCGGCCGGCAGCACTGTCGATCTCGCCGACGACGTAGTAGCCGAACGCGAGAATGGTCGGCGACACTGCGGCGGCGAGCATTCGGTCGTTCAATTCCCGTGCCTGATCGAGATCACCGGCGTAGGCCGCCGCGAGTGCGGCGATCCCAAGGTTCTCGCGCGGCCGGCTCGCGACGGCTTCTGCAGCGATGGAGTGCTCGATGGCCTCGGCGTATGCCCCGCGGGCCAGGGCGGCGATCGACAGTGCCGTCAGGCAGTACCATGCCCCATTGGCGTCGGTGGCACGCTCGATGCCGGCGCGGGCGAGCTGATCCGCCCGCGGGTAGTCGCCGCGGTGGTAGGCGACCGCCGCCGCCACGCCTAGCACGCCGGCCGCCCGGGGATGAGTGGCCAGCGCCGGGTCCCCGGCCAGCTCCTCGACCCAACCCCGCATCTCAACGAGGTCGCGGTACACCACCGCGTCGAACAACGCGGTGACCATCGAAACGGCCTCGTCGAGAGCTCCGCGCCGGCGCGCAAGCCGCCAAGCCGCCCGCAGGTTTGGCAGCTCGCGGCGCAGGAGGGCGTCGGCCTCCGGCTCGCGCTCGGTCGTCATGGTGGTGTCGGCCCAAGTCGTCAGCTCGACCGCCCACCGCAACATCCGTCCCGCGGCGGCGTCGTCCTCGCCGATCGCCGCCAGCCGGTCGAGCCCGAACATCCGCAGCGTCTCCAGCATCCGGTACCGGGTAAGGCCGTCGAACGTCGCATCGATCATCGAGGCGTCGACCAGGCGGGCCAGCACGCTGCCAGGATCACCCGGCAGGCCCAGGTCGGCGGCCACGCCCTCGGCGGTGGCCAGGTCGACGCCGTCAACGAAGACCGACAGATGCGCGAACAGCCGGCGCTCGTCGGCCGTCAGGAGCTGGTAGGACCACTCGATGGTGGTGCGCAGCGTCCGGTGGCGGGCATCGGCGCTGGGCCGGCCACCGCCGAGCAGGTCGAGCGAGCGGTGGAGCCGGTCGTGCAGGTCGGTAAGGGAGAACGTGGATAGCCGTCCGGCCGCCAGCTCGATGGCCAGCGG
>JALZCO010000352.1 GCA_030863015.1 Actinomycetota bacterium | reverse complement strand
GGCCGTCACCGCCCCCTCCGGGTCCCGGTGCCGGTTCGCGGTGGAGCGAAGTGAGGTCGCCACCTCCGCCGGATCACGCCCGGCCATCTCGTTTGAATCAGCAAGCAGTCGCAACGCCTCAGGAGCGCGGACCAGCAGGTCGGCCACCATCCGGGAAGTGCCCAGCAAAGTCATCAACCGCTGCGCCACGGCACCCTCGTCGCGCAGCAGCCGCAGGTACCACGGGGTTTCATCAAGCGCCTCGGATACTCGGCGGTAGGCGGCCAGCCCACCGTCGGGATCCGGGGTGTCGGCGAGGAACTCCAGCAGCACCGGCAGCAGCGCGGACTGGATCGCTGCGCGCCGAGAAACCCCGTCGGTGAGCGCCCGCAGATGCCCCAGCGCTCCCTGCGGTGAGGCGTAGCCCAGCGCGGCCAGCCGCGCCTTCGCCGAGGACTCCGACAGCCGGTAGGCCTCGGTGGGGACCCTGGCGACGGCTTCCAGGAGCGGCCGGTAGAACAGCTTCTGGTGCAGCCGGCGAGCGCGGTGCGACTGCCGGGTGTACTCCGCACGGAGCATCCCCACGGCATCGCGGCGCCCGTCCGGACGGATTCCCGCCGCGCGGGCCAGCCAGCGCAGCGCTGCGGTGTCGTCGTCGGCCGGGAGCAGATGGGTACGGCGCAGCTTCTGCAGCTGCAGCCGGTGCTCCAGCAGGCGCAGAAACCGGTAGGAGGCCGCCAGATTCGCGGCGTCGTCGCGGCCGACGTACCCGCCCGCGCCCAGGGCCGCCAAAGCCTTCACGGTGGACCCGACCCGCAGCGACTCGTCGGTACGCCCGTGCACCAGCTGCAGCAGCTGCACCGCGAACTCCACATCCCGCAGACCGCCGTGGCCCAGCTTGAGCTCCCGATCCACCAGCTCAGCCGGCACATGCGCAGCGACGCGGCGGCGCATCGCCTGAACCTCGGGCACGAAGTGCTCCCGATCTGCCGCAGTCCACACCAACGGCGCGACGGCCGCCACGTAACGCTCGCCGAGTTCGGTGTCCCCCGCCACCGCGCGGGCCTTGAGCAACGCCTGGAACTCCCAGGTCTTGGCCCACCGTCGGTAGTAGGACAGGTGCCCATCCAGGGTGCGCACCAAAGCGCCGGCCTTGCCCTCCGGGCGCAGCGCCGCGTCCACCTCGAAGCACGCCGACGCCAGCCGCATCGTCGCGGAAGCCAGCTTGGTGGCAGCGCTCAACTCGTCCTCAGCACCACCCACGAAGATCACGTCAACGTCGGAGACGTAGTTGAGCTCGGCGCCACCGCACTTGCCCATCCCGATCACCGCGAGCCGGGGCGGCAGCCCGTCCGGCCCAACCACCTCGGTCACCGCGACGGCCAGCGCGGCGTGCAGTACCCCAACGGCCAGCTCGGCGAGTGCCGCACCGACCTGCTCGAACGACAGCACCTGCAGTTCAGGCTCGACCACGGTGGCGAGATCAGCGGCGGCCAGCTCGGCGATCAGATCGCGGTATGCCGCTCCCAGCGCTCGCTGGGCGTTGACACCGGTCAGCGACGCCCGGGTGCCCTCCTTGGTGCCTGGCCGTGGGCCGGTGGCATCCGCGCCGACCGCGGCAAGCAGCTGCTCGGCTGCCCGATCGGTCCAGTTGGGTGCGGTCGCGTCTGACGTGGCCAGCCGGCGCCAGCGTTCGGGCTTGGCGACCAGATGGTCCCCCAGCGCAGTCGACGAGCCCATCACGCTCAGCAGCCGCCCACGTACGCCGGGTTGCTGGCGCAGCGCGGCGTCCAACTCCGCCCATCCGTCACCGGCGGCATTGGCCAGCCGGAGCAGGGTGCGCAGCGCGAGGTTCGGGTCGGGTGTGCGCGCCAGCGCCCACAGCGCCTTCTCCGCGTCCTCGCTGGGTTGGCCGTCGCGCCACCAGCCCAGCCTGGTGAGGGTCTCCGCGGAGCTGTCATTGATGAAACCCAGCCGCGCCAGCGCCAGCGCGGTACGCCTGCCGCTAGTTGCCATGAACTCAGCTGCCATGAGAGACCGACATGCTAATGGCCCAGCAGCGGGAGAGCCGGGCGGTCTCCGGGTCCGACCGCCGGCATCAGTTCTCCCGCGGCCAACGCCACGAACCGGGCTGCCAATGGCTGCCAGACCTCCGCCATGTCGGCGTGTACCTGCTCTAGATGATCGGCTTCGAGCTGCCAGCGTGGAACCGCGGCAGTGCACGCAGTGTCGCGCCGTGCCCAGGACAGCACCGTGGCGGGCGAAGTCTCAATGTGAAACTGCAGGCCGTAGCCGGCCGCGCCGATCCGAAAAGCCTGGTTCGGGTACTGCGGGGACGAGGCGAGCAGAGTTGCGCCCGGCGGCAGCCGGTGGATCTCGTCGTGGTGGAACTGGATGACGTCGGGGGTCAACGGTAGCTGCGCGAACAGCGGGTCGTGCGCGGCCGCGTCCCGCTTGGCGACGAGCCGGGTGCCCGCCTCGGGGCCGTCGACTCCACGGCGGACCGCGCCGCCGGTAGCCACCGCCAGCAGCTGCCCACCGAGACAGATCCCGAGGACCGGCAGCCGGTGGGCAACCGCGTCGACGAGCAACCACCGCAGCCCGGCCAACCACGGGTGGTCGGCATCGTCAAGGGCGCTCATGGGGCCGCCCATGCAGACCACTCCATCGACGCCATCGAGGTTCTCGGGTAGCCCGTCGGTCGCGGGTCGCCGCACGATGAGCTGCGCCCCTGCCCCGACCAGCCAGTCACCCAGCCGCTCCGGAGGGTCACCGTCGGAGGGCTGCAACACAAGTAATCGAGTGCCCACCCCCCCAGGTTATCCGTGCTCCCGCCTCAGCGTTCTGGAGGCAGACTGCGGTAATCGAGGCCGGGATTACAGCGTTCTGTCCCCAAACCGCGGGCCCGGCGTGGCGTGAACGCCAACTCGACCGCGTCGGGTACCGACGGAACCCGATTCGCCGGGCGTCCACCTCGCCATGGTGACCCGGGCAGCCTGGCTCGTCGATCAGAACTCGAGCACAGGCTGGCGCGTGGGCGTGCACCAGGCCATGACACACGGTGCCGGACAGCACGACACGCCGGGTGGGGGTGGGCTAGGGCTAGAGGACCGGTAGATAGGTGCGGAGCTCGTAGGCGGTCACGTGACGGCGGTAGTTGTCCCACTCAGCGCGCTTGTTGCGCAGAAAGAAGTCGAACACGTGCTCACCGAGGGCCTCCGCGACCAGCTCGGAGTTCTCCATCTCCACCAGCGCCTCCGACAGGTTCTGCGGCAGCGGCGCGTAACCCGCCGCTCGGCGCTCCCGCTCCGACAGCGCCCACACGTCGTCCTCGGCGGCGGGCGGCAGCTCGTAGCCCTGCTGCACTCCACGTAATCCCGCGGCGAGCACGACCGCGTAGGCGAGGTAGGGATTGCACGCGGAGTCTAAGGTGCGGATCTCCACCCGCCGGCTGGACGCCTTGCCCGGCGAGTACATCGGCACCCGCACGAGGGCCGAGCGGTTCGCGTGGCCCCAGCACACCGCAGTCGGAGCCTCCCCGCCGGTGATCAGTCGCTTGTAGGAGTTCACCCACTGGTTGGTCACCGCGGTAATCTCCCGAGCGTGCCGCAGCACTCCGGCGACGAAGGCTCTCCCGGTGGTAGACAGCTCGTAGGGGTCACTATCGTCGTGGAATGCGTTGCGGTCACCTTCGAACAGGCTCATGTGGGTGTGCATGGCCGACCCCGGGCGGGCGGTGTAGGGCTTGGGCATGAACGAGGCCCGGACCCCCTGAGTGATCGCGACCTCCTTCACCACATACCGGAAGGTCATGATGTTGTCGGCCATGGTCAGCGCGTCGGCGTAGCGCAGGTCGATCTCCTGCTGGCCCGGGGCGCCCTCGTGGTGGCTGAACTCCACCGAGATGCCCATCTGCTCGAGCGCCTCGATGGCATGGCGACGGAAGTGCGGTGCAGCATCGTGACTGGCCTGGTCGAAGTACCCGCCGGAGTCCGCGGCCACTGGCTCGGAACCGTTATCGGGGAGGTCACGCAGCAGGTAGAACTCAATTTCGGGATGCACGTAACAGGTGAAGCCGGCCTCCGCCGCCCTGGACAGCCCCCGTCTCAACACGTGCCGCGGGTCGGCCCACGACGGCGAACCGTCGGGCATCGCGATGTCGCAGAACATCCGGGCTGAGTAGTGCTCCCCGGTCGGGTTCTCCCACGGCAACACCTGGAAAGTGGACGGGTCGGGCTTGGCGACCATGTCGGACTCGTAAGCCCGGGCGAAGCCCTCGATGGCCGATCCATCGAAACCGATGCCCTCGGCAAAGGCCCCCTCCAGCTCGGCTGGCGCCACCGACACCGACTTGAGGTAACCCAACACGTCGGTGAACCACAACCGAACGAACCGGATGTCGCGTTCCTCCAGCGTGCGCAGCACGAATTCCTGCTGGCGATCCATGTGCAAAGGGTAGAGGACCGTTGGTGACGGCCGTGTTGTCCGCCCCCTACGATGCGTCCATGCCGCGCCGACATCTGCACCTTCTCGCCCTGCTCGCCGCATTGGTCATCGCGCTGATCACATCGTGCGACAGCGGGCAAGGCACCGACCTGCCCGACGGTGCTCGGCTGCTTACCGATTCCGCCACGGCGATGCGCACGGTGGCCAGCGCCCGGTTCAACGTCGACGTCCAAGGCAATGCGCCGGAGATCCCGTTTCAGTCCGCCCAGGGCCAACTCACCCGGGAGGGATCAGTCAAGGGCACGGTCAATCGCAACCAGGGTGGGCAGATCGTCGAACTCGAGGTCGTGGTCGTCGACGAGCAACTCTTCCTGCGTGGCGCCACCGGTCCATTCCTGAAGCTATCCGCCTCCAACCTCAGCGGGATCTACGATCCGCGCCTGATCCTCGACCCGGACCGCGGCATTGCGGCGGTGCTCGCCAGCGGCACGGAAACCAGCACCGAGGCCCGTGAGCAAGTCGGCGGGGTGGACAGCTACCGGGTAAAGGCCAACTTCCCGGCGCAGCCACTGGGCTCCCTGCTTCCTGGGCCGCAAGACGAGGCCAAGACCGGTACCTTATGGATCGCGGCCCAGGGTTCCCGGCTGGTGCAGGCCCAGTTCCCCGCCTCCGACGGCACGATCACGGTCCGCTTCTCCGAATATGACGCCCCGGTCGAGATCACTGCACCCGCCTGACCCGGCTTCCTTCGATGAACGCGACGCCAACGGCAACCCCGATCCGCCGCCGCGGGCTGGCGCTGAGCGTCGGCGCGCTGGTCACCCTGCTCGCGGCACTGGACGCCTATGTCGTGGTCAGCTTGCTGGTCGACATCATCCGCGACCTGCAGGTGCCACTGAACCGCCTGGAGCGGGCCACCCCGATCGTCACCGGCTTCCTGCTGGGTTATGTCGCCGCGATGCCGCTGCTGGGCCAAGCCTCCGACCGTTTCGGCCGGCGTCGACTGCTACAGATCTGCCTGATCATGTTCGCGGTGGGCTCGGTAGCCACCGCGGTCGCGGAAACATTGCCGCTCCTGGTGGCCGGCCGGGCACTGCAGGGTATCGCCGGGGGCGCGTTGCTGCCGGTGTCCATGGCGTTGACCGCTGACCTGTGGACGGATCGTGGACGATCCACCGCGTTGGGCGCGCTGGGCGCTGCGCAGGAGCTGGGCAGCGTGCTGGGCCCGCTGTACGGCGTGGCACTGGCCGCGCTGGTTGGCTGGCGCGGTGTGTTCTGGGTGAACGTCCCGATCGCCCTGACCGCGATGGTGGCGGTGCGGCTGGCGGTGCCGGCTGCGACCAGGGCCGGATTTGGTACTGGGCAATCCCGAGACCGCGCACGGCTGGACCTCGTCGGTGGCGGGTTGCTGGCGCTCACGCTGGCGTTACTGGTGATAGGGCTGTACAACCCCGAGCCCGAGCGTGCGGTACTGCCGCCATGGGGCTGGACGGCGCTGGGCGTGGCCGCTGTGACCGGGATCGCGTTCGTGCTGTGGGAGCGGTGGGCCACGGTACGGCTGCTGGATCCCGATGGTGTGTGGTGGCGGGTCTTTCTCGGGTCGCTGGGAGTGAGCCTGGCCGCCGGTGCAGCTCTGATGGTGACCCTGGTCGACGTCGTGCTCTACGCGCAGACGTTGCTGGGCCGCGACGCCACCGGCGCCACCGTCCTGCTGGTGCGGTTCCTGGTAGCACTGCCTGCAGGCGCGCTGATCGGTGGATTTGTCGCAAGTCGGGTAGGTGACGCCGTGGTGGCCGTCACCGGCATGCTGCTGGCGGCCGTGGCCTACTTGTCGATCGCGGGATGGCCTGTGGACGTTTTGGCGGCCCGTCACGACTTCGGTCTGCTGGCCGTGCCTCGGCTGGATTCCGACCTGGCGCTAGCCGGATTCGGACTCGGACTGGTCATCGCGCCGCTGTCCGCGGCGGCGCTGCGCGCCACCCCAGCTGATCGACACGGCGTCGTATCCGCCGCGGTAGTGGTGGCCCGGATGACCGGCATGCTCGTGGGCGTCGCGGCACTGTCGGCCTGGGGACTGCACCGCTTCCGCGAGCTCACCGCCCAGCTGGCCACTCCGCTGCCCTTCGGGGTCAGCGGCGAGGTCTACCAACGGCAACTCGCTGACTACCAGCTGGTTCTGGAGGCTGCGCTGCGTACCCAGTATCGGGAGATTTTTCTGCTCACTTCAGCGGTGTGCTTGCTCGGTGCGGTCGGTGCCCTACTGATCAGCAACAGAGGCGGTGCTATCAACCACTCAGGTTCCGGGGACGCACAGCATGTTGCGTTTCGGCAAATCGAGCCGCACTAGGTAGTTGGAGATCGTTTCGTCCACACACTGCACTCCCTGCAGTGCCACCGTGTGCTGGTTGCCCTCGAAGCTGAGCAACCTGCCATTGAGCTCGTTCGCCAGCTCCACTCCAGCCTGGTAGGGAGTTGCCGGGTCACCG
>JALZCO010000321.1 GCA_030863015.1 Actinomycetota bacterium | reverse complement strand
CCGCCGGGCTCGGTGCCGATCATCCCGAGACGGCCGCGCTGATCGACGACATCGCGGCCTTCGCTGCTCAGTACGACGTCGAGCTCGACTTCGCCGCCACCATGGACGTGACCGAAGCGCTGAACCTGGTGTTTGTCCCACGCGAGTTCCAGCCCGCGAGCGAAAGCTTCGACGCCCGCTTCCGGTTTCTGGGCCCGATGCTTGGCGACCGGGAACAGCGACAGCCGTGGTCGCCGCCCCACCCACAGCTGCCGGTGCTGTTCGTCTCGCTGGGCTCGATCTTCACCGATCATCCCGAGTTCTACCGCACCTGCATTGAGGCCTTCGGCGACGGAACGTGGCAGGTGGCGATGACCATCGGCCAGACCGACCCGGCCCGCCTGGGCCCGCTGCCCCCGACAGTTCAGGCGCGGCCCTGGTTTCCGCAACCGGCGGTGCTGCGCCGCGCCGCTGTGTTTCTTACCCACGCCGGGATGGGCTCCACCATGGAAGCGCTGTACTACGGCGTCCCCCTCGTCACGTTCCCCCAGATGCCCGAGCAGGTCGTGAACGCCGACCGCGTCGAGGAGCTCAGGCTCGGGATGCGGCTCGACGCCGAGACTCTGACCGTCGACACCCTTCGAAGCGCAGTCGCTCAGGTCACCTCCAGCTCCGAGATCCGCGCGAACCTCGACCGGATGCACATGGCCACCCACAACGGCGGCGGAGCACCCGGCGGCGCCACCGCGATCGAGGAGTATTTGTCCAAGACTTGACCACGGGAACTCCCGAGCGGTGGTTTGCCGATCCCTTTTCGGTATTCGCGGGCGCCCTCGTGGCCGCGTTATCGAAGGTGCAGGGCGGGACCGGGGCGGCCGGATCGGCGGTTGCGAGGTCCATCCGCGTCATCCCCGGCGTTGAACCCGGCTGTGGTGGGTCATGCTCAGCTCACGACGTTCGCCCGTGTTGCCGGGGGCAGGTGCCGGCCGGGGCCGGCGTGGGCTGGGTGTAGAGGAGAGGCCAAAGGCGAGGATGCACAGCCCGTAGATTCCGACGCCCGTCGGCAGGGCCTTGGTGACGCTCACGCCGACCAGCGCCGTCGTCCAGATCCCCGCGGCCAAGGGAACGAATCGGCGCCAGTGGCGCCAGTGCCCGCCCGTAGCGTGGTCCAGCCGGCCAGGAGGAGACCCACGGCGGTGAGCAGGACGCCGAGGCCAAATATCCTGCCCACGATCATGGGCCGGGGCGTCCATGCGTGTAGCGGCACGGCCGATGATGCCGGCCATCGCCAGGTGGCGGATCGACCTGCTGGCCGACTTGTCCATGCTGTTTCTGCTTCCTGTTGGTTCCGCCGGTGTCCGTCGGTGCGGTGCATGGTCAAAAGTCATGGCTTGTCGTCTGACGCTGGGCTATCAGTGGTGGGCAGAAGCGGTGGATGTCGTACGGCGAGGTGCGCCGCGCCTTGGCCGGTGAGTCGGGGCAGGGTGGCGGTGCGTCCGGCGAGCAGCGGCAGGATTGCGTCGATGGATCCGGTGATTTCGGCGCCATCGCCGACGGCCCAGTCGATGTCGGTGGCATGCAGCCGCAACCCGCGTAGCGTCTTGCGGGCGTGAAACGGGAACCCGATTCGCCACAGGTGCTCCGCGGAGGCCCGAGCCCCTCCGGCGGCATCTGATGGCGGAGGCCGAGGGCACGGCGATGTCCTGGCCGTGCACGAGCACGTCCATGAGCGCGTCGGCGAGCTTCTGGCCCGGGGCGAGCCTTCGCGATCCGACGGTGTCGCGCAGTTCGGCTACAAGTTGGTCGACGGGGCGGGCGGCGTGGCGCCGGGCGGTGCGGTCGACCATACGGTTGAAGCTGCCGCGGGCGCGGACGATCTCGACGACCGCCCTGGACACGGTGGTCTGTGGACCGAGAGTCAGATGGGCCGCGACGTCGCGCACTGTCCACCCGGTACAGAGCGACGGCTTCGCCCACTGCGCCTCGGTCAGGGACGCGAGCATGTCAGCCATGCTCGCCCGCTCGCCATCAAGGATCAGCCACATCTGGTCGCGGTCCATCTCGCCACCCGGACTTTGCTAACTGTCAAGGGAGCGTCATGCCGTCGGATGGCGCAGGTGAGGAGCTCAATATCGGGCTCCTGCTCTACATTCCGTACCGCGCGCTGGAAAACCGCGTGTTCCAGGCGTTGGCCAAGGCAGGCTACGGCGACGTCACCCCTGCGCAGGCGCGGGTCTTCCAGCGCATCGGCCCGAACGGCACGCGGCTGACCGAGCTCGCCGAGGCGGCCCAGGTCACCATGCAGACCGCCGGGTTTCTCGTCGACCAGCTTGAACACGCGGGGTACGTGGAGCGCACCCCCGACCCGTCCGACGCTCGGGCGCGCCTGGTGCGCATCACCGAGCGCGGCGCTGCCACCATCCCAATCGGCGCCAAGGTCATCGCGGAGATCGAGGCCGAGTGGGCGGCACACATCGGCACGCGGCGGATGGGCCAGCTCCGCGACGCGCTCACCCGCCTGCGCGAGATCACCGACCCATACCGGTAGGGGGGCGCCATGCCCGGTGCCTCTACATGAGCGCCGAACCCACTCGGTCCCGCAGAACTGTCGGGACGTGCTCACCGCGCTGGTGGGCGACTGGCTCGGGCGACCCGTCGAGCACGACGCCTGGACAGTCCAGGGCACCGGCTTCGCACCCACCGCAGTGTCCACTGCGCGCTCTGTGGGCACACCCACTGCTGGCCGCGACTGGCACGCTGCGTGACGACCTGCGCGCCCTGGCCGCACAGGTGACCGAGATGCTGGATCACCTCGACACGCTCCCTGGTCTCCTTGTGTGGTGAGGAATCTGGGTGACTATTGGTCGGAGTGGCCTGCGCTGGCGTGTTTCTCACGCTGGCCGTCGTGGGGCGGTCGGCGCAGCAACCACAGCGCCGCGCCGCCGGCGACGACGCCACCGGCCGCGGTCAGCGCGAACCACCATGCTTGCGTGTCACCGCCAGACTGGGCCATGGCTCGGTAGTTGGGCACGTCTGTGAGGTTGCCGTAGCGGCCTTTCCTGGCGAGCGTGCCGCCGTCGGCCCAGCCGCCTTCGAGGTCGCAGTTGATGCGGTCGCGCGCGGGCACCTCGCCGCGCAGAGACATGTCCAAGCTCTGGGCGTTCGCGGCGACACCCGGGGGGATTTCGACCGCGGGGTTATGAATCCCGCCTTCGGCTTTGCTCTGGGCGAGCTGCTTGGCAAGGAGGTAGCTGCCGAGCGCGAGACCGTCGGCGGCCCAGCCGTCGCTGGCGGAGGTGAGGATCCGCTGAGCCTCGCTGCGCGCCCCCGAGGCATACGCCTGCGCGGCCCGGCGGCGCACATCACCTAGCTTGCCGAGGATGTCTGCCTCAAATCCCTCGAACGCCCTGGTGACCGATTCCAGGTATTTCCGCGGCCGAGCGCAGGTCGCGTAGAGCAGACGCTTGTAGGTCTGGGTGGCGTACTCGGTCGCCTCCTGCTCGGCGAACTCGGGGTCGAGGTATTCCCTTGCTGCGTTGTGGGTCAGGTACCGGTGCTGGCGGTACTCCGGCGGTATCGACTGGGTGCCGATGTGCAGCGGAAGGTAGGGCGCGGTGACCGCGGAGGTGACCGCGACCCACAGCATCGCCAGCTCCGGGTCGGGCACCGACGAGTCGAGCTCCGCGACGTGGCCATACCCGGCTCTGTCATCGGCCCAGCGCGGGTCGCGCACGATGCGCATGACGTCTTGAAGTTTGACCGGCACCAGCTGTCGAAACTCTGCTTCCAGCGAGGGCGGATGGCGGTAGGGTCCCTTATCTTCGCGCGAAATCCGGCTTCCCACCTCGAAGGGCGCGCCGGGGAACGGTGTGCCGTACACGGCCTGCACAACGAACGGCTGCCCAGAATCTGGCCGCCACCAACCGCGCTCGACGGCGTAGCTGATCAGATTCGGCGACGACAGGTGGTTGGCATCGCCACCGGGCGTAGTCGGAAACGCGCCGATGTAGCCAGGGTAGGACACCCGCACCTCGTCGGGACCGAGCCGCTGGGCGGCCCACAGCCCCTTACCGCCGGCGTACTCGATGAAGACCCAGCCCTCATTCGCGTCGGTGAACAGGTGAGAGTTGCCGCCATAGGTGGTGTAGCCGTACTGGTTGATGAGCCCGCCGACGATCTCCACCGCCTCGCGGGCGGTGTGTGCGCGTTCCATGGCGATCCGCGAAAGGTCGCTATAACTGGGGCCGCGCTGCGGTGTCGGCGTCTGCTTGACCAGCTCGGGGCGCGAGGGTGACCACACATCACGGGCCGCCACTGCGTACTCGTTGAGGCCGCCGTTGGTCAGCGGCGCCGGGAACCCGGCGAACTCCGAGTAGTTCGACGTGATGTAGCGGGCCGTCTCCGCAACCTGCGGGATACGGGTGAGTTCACCGGGGATGTTCGCCTCCGCGGTGGCGCCGACCTCGATGGTGGAGCCAGCGGGGTGCCGCTTCCTGGGCACAATGTCGACCCAGTGACTGGATGGCTCGTGGCCGAACCCACCGAGGAATGGATGTCCGTTCTCGGTGAGGTTCTTGCCGATGTAGACGGCGAGACTCTTTTCCGGGAACGCCTTTCCTTCCGGTACCGAGGCCTCGGCCGCGACAAGCCGACCGGGTGTCACCAGCATCGCGAGGCCAAGGGAAAGGACCAGTGCCGCTCGCTGCATGTGTGCCTCCTGGAGGGGACTCGTGGGCGTCGCCACTGGACACAAGTCCCTCAGGCGCCGGCGGGTGCTACGCAGCCGCCGGCAGGTCTTTCAAGCTCGAACCATACGGGGCCGTAGTTGACGATTATGCTGGCCCTCCGGTGTCCGCAGCGCGCTGGTCAGTCGGATTTGAGTGCTGTTGCGAAACGCGGCTTCCAGTGTTTCCAGGCTGCGTTCCTTGGTTTCCGGCACCATCCGCCACACGATCGGAAACACCACGACGCCGATCACGGCAAAGACGATGAAGGCGCTACCGATGCCCGTGGATGCGACGAAGCTGGGGAACGCCAGTGAAATGACGAAGGCAGCCAGCCAGTTGAACAAGGTGGCGATGGCCATCGCCGCTCCCCCGATGGCGAGTGGGAAGGTCTCGGCCAGCATCACCCACAACACCGGCCCCCAAGTGGCGTTGTCAGGTTGGCGGGGCTGGGTGTTCGGTCGCTCCGTGAGGGGGTGGACCATCCTGCGTCGTGGACGCCACGCCGTCGTTGTTGTATGAGGGCCACCGTTTCCCGGTGGAGATCATCAGCCACTGTGTGTGGCTCTACCACCGGTTCCCGCTGAGCTTGCGCGATGTTGAGCAGATGATGGCCGAACGTGGTGTAAGCGTCTCCTACGACACCATCCACCAGTGGTGCCGTAAGTTCGGGCAGACCTACGCCACTAGCCTGCGCCGCCGCCGGCCGCGTCCGGGCGACAGTGGCATCTTGACGAGGTGTTCATCAAGATCGGGGGGAAGACCTCCTACCTGTGGCGGGCGGTGGACCAGGACGGGAACGTGCTGGACATTCTGGTCACCTCCCGGCGGGACGCCAAGGCTGCGACCAGGTTCTTCCGCAAGCTGCTTAAAGGACTGGAGTACGTGCCCCGAGTGCTGGTTACCGACAAGCTGGCCAGCTACGGCGTGGCCCACCGGCGGGTGATCCGTGGGGTGGAGCACCGCCGCTCAAAGTATCTGAACAACCGGGCCGAGAACTCCCATCAACCGACTAGGCAGCGGGAACGTGCGATGAACAAGTTCCGATCCCCAGGTGGAGCGCAGCGGTTTCTCTCGGTGTTCAGCGGGATATCACCGCACTTCCGACCCCGCCGCCACCGACTCACCGCAGCCCAGCACCGACACGAGATAAGCATCCGCTTCGCCACCTGGAACGAGATTGTCGGGCTGCCTACCGTCGCCTGAC
>JALZCO010000277.1 GCA_030863015.1 Actinomycetota bacterium | reverse complement strand
TGGGACGACCGTGTCAAGCCGAGAACTCTCAACTGAGACCTCAACTGAGACCCCGGATAGCCTACCGAGAGACAAAACGCCCGTGACCTGCGCGCCCGAAGAGATTCGAACTCCCAACCTTCTGATCCGTAGTCAGATGCTCTATCCGTTGAGCTACGGGCGCCTGTTCTGTTGTTGGCCAGTACGAGACCTGACCGTCTGCGGAGGCTCCGGGATTTGAACCCGGGAGGGGGCGTAACCCCCAACCGCATTAGCAGTGCGGCGCCATAGACCAGACTAGGCGAAGCCTCCCAGGGCCTCTTGAGACCGCCAGGCGATCAGCGTACACAGCGTGCCCGCGATCGGGCAAAGCGGGTAGCCAGCCGCTCGACGCCATCAACGTTGCAGGTCACAGCCTCATGCGCGCGGAGTTGTCAGACCCACGCCGTAGGCTCGGACCGTGAGCCAGCTACTGGTGGAGATGGTTATGGGGCGGCCACGGCCGCGGCTCAGTCCACTAGTCGCGGGCTACACCGGCTACCGGATTCAGAGCGCCGAACCCGGGGCGCATCGCGGCCTGCCGTCGCGTCACCTCACCTTCATCGTCACCCTCGGTGGCACCGTGGACCTTGCGGCAATGCCTGATCCGGCCCAGCCACCGGCCTCGTTCGTCGCACTAGCCGGCGGGTTGCACGCCAGCCCAGTCCTGATCACACACAGCGGCCACCAGCACGGCATCCAGTTGAACCTCACCCCACTGGGAGCCCGTATCCTGCTTGGGCTGCCCGCCGGCGAGCTGGCCGCTACCGTCGTCGATCTCGACACACTGCTGGGGTCGGTCGCCGGTGAACTCGTTGATCGGCTACGAACCGCGCGCACCTGGACCGAGCGATTCCTTGAACTGGACTGCGCCCTGGCTGGAATCGCCCGCCAGCGGGAAGGGGACGGACCGGCACCCGAGCTCGGATGGGCGTGGCAGCGACTGACCAGCTGCCATGGCCGGGTCAAGGTCAGCACCCTGGCCGAGGGCATCGGGTGGAGCAGACGGCACCTGGGTGAGCGCTTCCGGCGCGAATTCGGTCTGAGCCCGAAGGCGGCCGGTCGGGTGATGCGGTTTAAGGTCGCCCATCACATGCTCCGAAGCGCCTCGCGGCTGGACCTGGCCGAGATCGCTGCTCGCTGTGGCTACGCCGACCAGGCCCATCTGACCCGCGAGTGGCGAGAGCTGGCCGGCTGCACGCCGTCGACCTGGCTGGCCGAGGAGTTCCCATCCGTTCAAGACGACGAGCACACCGAAGACCATCCTGAACGGCATGATTAATAACACTCCGGCACCCACCATCTGGCCGTGCCTGTCCTATTCCGACGAGCGTGCTGCAATCCGCTTCCTCGTCGAAGCCTTCGGCTTCGAGGAGACGCTGGTCGTCCCCGGTGACCGGGACGGTGACATCGTGCATGTCGAACTGCGCTGGCCTGAAGGCGGCGGAATCATGTTCGGATCTGGCGAGGGCGAGTTCGCCGTGAAGCCGGGCAACGCATCGCTTTACGTAGTGACCGAGGCGCCCGATGCGCTGTTCGAGCGTGCCATGGCGGCTGGCGCTGAAGTCGTCCGAGAACTCAAGGACGAGGACTACGGCTCCCGCGGTTTCACCGTCCGGGACCCGGAGGGCAACCTCTGGACCTTCGGCACCTACCGAGGTGCCTAACGCCCTGTAACCCGTGGGTTGCGCAACGCTACGAAAGGCGCGAGCGCATCCGGGTTGCGCAATGCGCCGGAACTGACCGCGCTGGCAGGGTCGACCCCGGTGAGGATCTTCTTCACCGGCACCTCGCACTTCTTGCCGTTGAGAGTGCGGGGCACCTCGTCGATCACAACGAACCGGTCGGGCACGTGCCGCGGCGACAGGTTCTCTCGCAGCGTGGCACGCAACGATGGCTCCACATCAGGCAGCGACACCCCGGCAGCGAGCACCAGGAAACAGAGCAACTCGCCCTCCTGGCCGGTACCGGAGGTGTCGATGACCAACGAGTCGAGCACCTGCTCTAGGCCCTCGACCACCGCGTAGAACTCGGCGGTGCCCATTCGTACCCCGCCTCGGTTGAGCGTGGCATCGGAGCGGCCGTAGATCACGCATGAACCACGTGGAGTGATCTTGACCCAGTCACCGTGCCGCCACTGGCCCGGGTACATATCGAAGTACGCCTCGTGCAGCCGCGTGCCATCCGGATCGTTCCAGAAGGACACCGGCATCGAGGGCATCGGCTTGGTGATCACGAGTTCACCCACCTCGTCGTGCACCTCCGCGCCAGCCTCATCCAGCGCCACCACCGCGGCACCGAGCGCACGGCAGGAGATTTCGCCCTCCCAGACGGGTACATCGGGCGCGGACCCGACGAAGGCGGTGCACAGGTCGGTTCCCCCCGACACAGAGCAGATCTGAACGTGCGGGCCGACCTCCTCGGCGATCCAGCGAAACCCCTCAGGAGCCAGCGGCGCCCCGGTCGAACCGATCGCCCGCAGCGCGCTGAGATCCAGCTCGACGCCCGGGCGCAGGCCGGCCTTGTGGCAGGCCTGGATGAACGGTGCGGAGGTACCGAAGTAGGTGATGCCCTCAGCTTCGGCCAGCCGCCACAGCGCGCCGGTATCGGGATGTACCGGGCTGCCGTCGTAGAGCACGATCGTTGCACCTACCAGCAGCCCACTGATTAGGAAGTTCCACATCATCCACCCGGTGGTGGTGTACCAGAAGAACCGCTCCCCCGGTCCGAGATCAGCCTGCAGCATCAACGCCTTGAGGTGCTCCACGACTATCCCGCCATGGCCCTGCACGATGCCCTTGGGCAGCCCGGTGGTGCCTGAGGAGTACAGCACCCACAGCGGGTGGTCGAAGCCCACCGCCTCGAACGCCAGCTCGGCTCCGGAATGCACGGCAAGCAGGTCGTCCCATCGCGCCGGCGTCACCGTGGCGCGTAGCGACGGTATCTGCCCACCCAGTGCATCCACAGTGGATCGGATGGCGTAGTACTTGCCGCCGTAGCGATACCCGTCCACCGCGATCAGCACGGTGGGTTCCAGCTGGTTGAACCGATCGGCAATCGCCCGGGTCCCGAAATCCGGCGAGCACGAGGCCCACACCGCCCCCAGACTGGCCGTGGCGAGGAAGGCCACCAGGGTGTCCAGCGAGTTCGGTGCCAGCGCGACCACCCGATCCCCCCGCGAGACACCCAGTGACGCCAGCGCCGAGCGCGCCGCGGCCACCCGCTGCCGCAGCTGCCCGAAGCTCACCTGGTCTCGACAACCGTCCTCGCGGCAGAGGAGCACAGCCGGATCATCGTCGCCCTTACCGGGGCCAGGAGCCAGCGCATGCTCGGCGTAATTCAGGGTCGCGCCGGGAAACCACTGCGCGCCTGGCATCAAGGCGTTGGCGAGCACCTGCTGTGGCACTGTGTGAAACCGGACACCGGCGAACTCGGCGAAGGCGCCCCAGAAGCCCTCCAGGTCGGTCACCGACCAGCGCCACAGCTGTTCATAGTCAGCTGCTATCACCCCGCGGGCTGACGCCAACCATCAGCGGAACGCTGCCATCCGTGAGCGAGCGACAGTGGCAGGGTCGGGCTGCCAGAGGATCCGGGGGTCGCTCATGCCCCGTTCCTAGCAG
>JALZCO010000276.1 GCA_030863015.1 Actinomycetota bacterium | reverse complement strand
TCACCACGGTCCGGCCGAGGAGCACCTGCCGGGCCAACTCGCGTTCGGCGGCAGTCCACCGCTGGGCATCGTCGGGCAGCTCGGAAACCACGAGCGGACACGTTAGAAGACCCCGTCCATCGGGTCGATCCGCTGTGCTTGAGATGCGGACGCACCGTGCCTGCGAGCCGGACACGCCGGGCAGGAGAGCCGGACACGGCGGGGGGTTAGAGGTCGGTGATCCGGATTCCGGCGTGGGCGTGGTATCGCTTGTTGATTGCGAGAAGGTTGGCGGTCAGCGACTCCACCTGACCGGCATTGCGCAGCCGCCCGCCGTAGATGCCGCGCACGCCGGGTATCGCGTCGGCTAGCGCACACACCAAATCGGTGGCCTG
This sequence comes from Actinomycetota bacterium, assembly GCA_030863015.1. Taxonomy (GTDB): domain Bacteria; phylum Actinomycetota; class Actinomycetes; order Mycobacteriales; family Pseudonocardiaceae. The sequence continues at coordinate 2,211 of JALZCO010000276.1, read as the reverse complement.
GCGGTCGTCACCCAGCACCAGCACGTCGATGTCCAGGCTGGATACCTTGGGGTCATCCAGCAGCACCGCGGAGACGTGGTGAAACGCCGCCGTGACACGGGACTCCGGCAACAAGGTCTGGGCCTGCTGAGCGGCGCTGCCTTCAGGCACGGCATACGCAAACGGGCCCTGTTTGTCGAATCCAAGCGGGTTCACACAGTCGATCACGATCGTGCCGGCCAGCGATGAGCGCAGGGACTCGAGCAGGGCAGCGTGGCCAACGAAGGGAACCGCCACCAGCACCACATCCGACTCGGTGGCGCAACCGGCATTGTCCGCACCGCGCACCCGCTGCGTACCGCAGCGCGCGCGCAGCAAGGCCGCGGCGTGCTCGGCCCGATCAACGTTCCGGGAGCCGATCACCACTGACAATCCGCCCAGTGTCCAGCGATAAGCCAAACCCCGGCCCTGCGGACCGGTACCACCGAGCAACCCGATGGTGAGCTGGTACAGGTCCGGATGGATCACGGACCCGTGGACGGATTACGGCGTGGTATCGGGTCCAAGCAGGACACCAGGACCTCCCGGGACTGCGGATCGGTCACCACGGCGTCGTCCCGATCCCGGTACACCAGCTCACCGCTGGTGTCGATCTCGAGTAGGTACCCCGCCTCGGCGAGCTGACCCTCATCCAGGTCGACCAACCGTTCGGTGCGGCTGGGCACCACCCGGTAAATGGGCCACGGGAGGTCGCCGTAGGCCTGGTGCAACTCATCGATCAGGTAGGCCATCTGCTGCTGCCAGGGCAGTGGCATCTCCTCGGCCAACGACCGTGGCAGCACGACGTAGCCCTCATCAACCCCGAGCGTCGCCAGCGCGAGATGGTCCCGTAGCGGAGTGGCCGAAGCCGGCCGACCAGCCGGTCGCGGAATTGGATCCGACGCGTACACCGTCACCTCCGGATATCAGGCCTCCGCGGTGACCGGCACCCCGGGCCGGACCGCGAGCGGCATCAGTTCGTACTCATCGAAGCTCACGGCCCGCTGCCGCAGCGGTACCGTCTGATTGGCTGCCTCGACCATTTGACCGTTACCCAGGTACATCGCAACGTGGTGGATGCTGTCCGGGTTCGAGGTGTCATAAGCCCAGAACAGCAGGTCCCCAGGCTGTGCCTGGCGCACCGGCAACTGTGCACCGGCCCAGTATTGCTGCCGCGAAACCCGAGGCAGCGTGACCCCCGCTGACTCGTAGGCCCGCAACATCAGCCCCGAGCAGTCGTAAGAATCGGGGCCAGTGGCGCCCCAGACGTACGGCTTGCCGACCTCACCAAGCGCAAACTGCGTCGCCCGCCCGGCGACCTCGGAGGGCGCCGGGAGCGGTGTGGTGCACGAGACTGGGACGAACTCCGCGACGTTCCCGCCCACGGCGCTGATCACGTTGACCGCCAGCGGTTCCCACTGGTGGTAGCGCAACGGGAAGGCGGATCGCTCGATAGCCTGCGCAATATCCCCCGGCCGCCGGGTTTCCCAGTTGGGCACCGTCAGCAGCACGTCGTAGAACTTGTTGATCTGGTAGACGGGATCGGTGACCTGGGCGGCGCTGCCCCAGCCCATCGAGGGGCGCATCTGGAAGATGCCCAGCGAGTCCCGGTCGCCGTAGTTGAGGTTATGCAGCCTCGACTCGGTCATCCCAGCCTGAATGGCGATCTGCCACGCTCTTGGCGGCAGCCCGCGCTGCTTACCGACCGCGATGATCAGATCGACGATGGCCCGCTGCTCGACGTCGAGGTCGCTGACCTGGACGGCCACCTGTGGCGCGTCGCGCGGATCGATGGAAGCAATCACCGAGCCGCACGGCACTCCGAACGTCCAGTCGCCGGAACCGACGCCGCCGAGCAGGACCGAGATCGCCGATACCGCGATGAGGCCGCCGAGCAACCCGACGACCAGGAGCCCGACCAACCACCGCCGCACCGGCTCAACCCGCCCGCTGGTAACCGGCCACCCGCCACCCGGCCGGGGTGGATACCAGCAGCAGCCGCATCACCACCCCAGTGGTCGGCACATCTATTTCGGCTGAACTCGCGCCGGAGCTGATGGTTCGAGGTTCACCGACGATCTTCGCCTGAGGCACGTTCGCCGGGTCGATAGACCGCAGTTCGGGCAGCAGCTCATCGGTGGTGTAGGGCCTCAGCTGCTCAATCCACCGCGCCGAGTCGATGCCGTTCGGGAC